>CAJMLD010000037.1 GCA_905214175.1 uncultured bacterium | reverse complement strand
TCGACCATCCCGAGAACGCGCGTACGGCCGAGTTTTTGGGTTCCATCGGCTAGCCGAGGGCTCGCACCGAGGCTGTCGTGGCCTGCTCATATTGGCGTTTTAGGGACAATGTTTGCCTTAAACTGTCCCAAAGATATGTGCACAGTTTGTGAGTTGGGGGCGTCGCATCGGCTGCAGCCGCGTGCGGCGCCCCCTTCTAGCTGCGTCTCGTTTGGATTTTGTTGAGGCTCGCTAGCCACGTGCGCGGCTGTGCTACTCTGTTTTCTGGACTATGAACAAGCTGCAATAGCTTTGACCAACCGGCAGGGGGCTAGAGTGCATCACAAGAACATCCTGCTCATATCTGGTACCACGCGCCTGCACGACCGCATGCGCGAGCTTTCCCACGCCATCGACGTCTCCATTGCCCTTGCAAACGAGGAGACCTTCTCGCAGGCAGTTTCTTCTGGGCACGAGTTTGACCTCGTCATTCTCGACGCGGACGGCATGTCTCAGGACACCCTCAACGCCGTGGACTCGTTTGTCGCCGAGAATGGCTTTATCCCCATGCTGCTGGTGCAGGACCCGGACAAGCTCTCCACCATGCGCATGCCCACGCAGGGCAAGAACGACTTCATCCTCTCCACGGCCGGTGTAGACGAGCTTGAGGTGCGCTGCTCGCTTCTCCTGTGGCCGGGCGAGGAGAGCGCGCCCGCGGACATTGTGACCGTGGACAACATGACTATCAACCTGGCCACCTATCAGGTCTACATTGACGAGAAGCCCGTTGAGCTTACGCTCATGGAGTACTCGCTCCTGTCGTTTCTGGCCACGCACCCGTCGCGTGCGTACTCGCGCGAGACGTTGCTGCACCGCGTGTGGGGCTTCGAGTACTGCGGCGGAACGCGCACCGTGGACGTGCACATCCGTCGCGTGCGCTCCAAGGTTGGGCCGCAGGTCGCGGCGCACATCGTGACCATTCGCGGCGTGGGGTACCTCTTCCGCGTGTAGGCGTGGTTGCTTGGAAATAGATCGAGTTGCCAGGGGCTGCCTTTGGGCGGCCCCTTTTTTGTGCGCGGGTGCGATCCTCTGCGACCCGCCGCAAGCCCGCGACCCGCCGAGCGGCGGCTTGTCTCGTCTCCAGTTATTGCGCGTTTTTCCTAGCCCAAATGGTATTTGACCAGTTGATACTCTGTTCATAAAGAAATTTCGTGCAATAAATTGCCGAGAGGACCTAAGGACCTACTGTCTGATGGGGGAACCTCGCAATTTGCCGAGAAGACCTGCCAGCTGGCGGGACCCGACACCTCGAGATGACGCTGCGAGGAGAGCCGGATCGCTCACCCCCTCCTACCCCCAGCTGTTCTTTAGCGGTATTTGAGAACCGGACTCGACATTTCCGCAGGTCGCTAGAATTGCCGTTCTCAAATACCGATAAAGAATGCAGGAGCGGATGCCGCAAGAGGGCAGAGAGGGACAAAGTTCCTTGCCACGAGGGGCTTTCAGGAACACAAAAGACTTGTTGCGCAGGCGTGGCGATGCCGCGCCCCGCGCGGCACCCTTGTCGTATCGGGGTACATTCACAGACGTAAGCAGGACGGCCCGGTGGGCCGCCACAGATGAAGGGTGGGACGTTTCCATGGCAGACTATTCCACGGGCGAGCCTGGTGGGGGCATGACCGGCGCCGGCTCGACCCCTCAGCAGACCCAGGGCGCCGAGCCCACGCAGGCCCAGCCTACGCAGGCCCAGCCCACGCAGAGCTACGACTACGCAAACTATGGCGGTAAGGGTGCGGCGTACTCGCCAAGCGCCGGCTATGTCAACGCTAGCCAGCAGCAGTATGGCTCGCAGCCGGGGCAGACTACGCAGCAGCCCCAGCCCGTGCAGCCCGCAGCGGGCGGCAACGGCGGCTCGGGCAACGGCGGAGATAAGCCGAGCAAGGACAGGAAGGGCGGCATGAGCAAGCCCATTGTTGCCGGCGCAATCTCCGGTGTCATGGCGACGCTCGTCGTGGTGCTCGTACTAAGCCTCACGGGCTTCTTTGGCAAGTCCACCACAGCCACGGGCTCCAGCTCCTCCTCGGGCAGCTCTAGCTCGAGCAACGGCACCATCAACATCACCTCGAGCGATACCGACGCCTCGACGGCTGAGGCTGTGGCCGCGAAGGCCATGCCTTCCGTTGTCTCGGTGAATGTCACCACCGATAGCGGCGAGGGCCTTGGCTCTGGCGTCATTCTCGACACCGATGGCGACATCATCACGAACTACCACGTGATTGACGGCGCGACCTCCATCAGCGTGACCATCGACGGCAAGAGCTACGAGGCCAGCGTGGTTGGCTCCGATTCCTCATCCGACCTTGCTGTCATCAAGGCCGACCTCAACGGCGACTCCGTGACCCCCATCGAGGTGGGCGACTCCTCCCAGCTCAACGTTGGTTCCTGGGTCATGACCATCGGCAGCCCGTTTGGCCTTGACCAGTCCGTCTCCGAGGGCATCGTCTCTGCGCTGTACCGCAACGAGCTCCTGCAGTCCAGCTCGGGCGACACCATCTACACCAACCTCATCCAGGTTGACGCTGCTATCAACCCCGGCAACTCCGGCGGCGCGCTCGTGAACGACCAGGGCCAGCTTGTGGGCATAAGCACGCTTTACTCGTCCTCGACTGAGTCCTTCGCGGGCATCGGCTTTGCCATCCCCGGCAACTACGCCATCAAGATTGCCGACAAGATCATCAGCGGCGAGGAGGTCACCCACGCCTACATTGGCCTCTCGATGCAGACCGTGAACGCCCAGAACGCACGCTCCAACGGGCTCTCTGTGAACCAGGGCGCCTACGTGGCCGAGGTCGTCTCCGGTGGCCCTGCAGACCAGGCCGGCATCCAGAAGGGCGACATCATCGTTGCCATGGACGGCGAGGAGATTACCTCCGCCGACGGCATGGTCCTAGCGGTGCGCTCGCATGACATTGGCGACACCGTCACCGTAACCGTTGTGCGCGGCACCGAGACCAAGGACCTTACGGTGACGCTTGGCTCCGACGAGGCGCTGCAGGCCCAGCGCGAGCAGGAGAACTCCTCCACCAACAGCACCACGGGCAACGGCACCGGCCTGAATGGCGACGGCACCGGCCTGAACGACAACAGCACTGGCACCAACGGCACCACGCAGGACGAGCTCGAGCAGTGGATTGAGCAGCGCATGCAGCAGCGTCAGAACTCCACTGGCTCCTACACCACTGGCAACGGCGCGAGCTACTCGACCGGTGCCGAGGCAACCACGCTCTCGGCTGAGGGCTGGGCTGCCTAGGCCAGCATCTGCACAAGCACCGCCACATCACACGCGGCGAGGGCCCCTGGGCTCCCGCCGCGTTCCTTTGTCTCGCTGTCTCGCTTTGCGCGGCCGTACGGAGTTCCTTGAGGCTGCCATTGCAACCGTTGTTACCGGGCCGTAGGGAGAAATCCTTGGGTCCTGCGGAAACTTCTCCGCCAGTCTACGGGCCGGTAATAGGGGGGTGGTCAGCTGTCCTTGTTGTTACCGGCCCGTTGAGCGGTGCGGGCATCTGGCCAGTTGGCGAGAGAAGCTTGCCACGCGCCGGTAACAAGGAACAAACCCCTTCCGCTTGTTGTTACCGGGCCGTTGAGCAGTGCGGGCATTTGGCCAGTTGGCGAGAGAAGCTTGCCACGCGCCGGTAACAAGCCGCGGATCCTGGCATGCTTCTCTGTCTCGCTAAATAATGTCGCGCGGGCCGTGTACCCTTTATGCAGGAACATCGCCAAAGGAGGTCCCATGGCCGAGATTAAGTGCCCTAACTGCGGGAAGGTCTTCCAGGTGGACGAGGCGGGCTACGCGCAGATTCTGCAGCAGGTGCGTGACGCCGAGTTCAAGCGTCAGCTGGACGAGCAGCGCGCCCTCATGGAGCAGCGCGAGGCTGCCGCTGTGGAAGCGGCGCGCGCCAAGGCCGAGGAGGCCCTGCGTGCGGAGGTCGCCAAGCTCTCCTCGCAGCTTGAACAGACGCAGGCTGCGGCCAAGGTACAGCAGGCCACTGCCGAGAAGAGCGCGCAAGAACGTCTTGCGCAGGCGCAGGACGCGGCGGCGCAGAAGCTTGCTGCCGCGCAGCGGGAGTCCGCAGAGCAGCTTGCTCAGAGGGACGCTAGCATCGCGCGCCTTACCGAGCAGTTGCGGGCGCAGGAGGAGAAGGCCAAGGGCGCCCAGGAGCTTGCCGTGACGCGCGCCACCGTCGAGCGCGACCGCCGCTTGGTCGAGCTGCAGTCGCAGGTGCAGGAAGTCTCGGCC
This sequence comes from uncultured bacterium, assembly GCA_905214175.1. Classification (GTDB taxonomy): domain Bacteria; phylum Actinomycetota; class Coriobacteriia; order Coriobacteriales; family Atopobiaceae; genus Tractidigestivibacter. Next base: position 6,909 of record CAJMLD010000037.1, on the reverse strand, counting down.
AAGAAGGACCAGGAGATTGCCGTTCTCAACCAGCGCTTGGTTGAGCAGGAAAAGTACAAGGACCAGGAGATCCGCGACCGCGATGACGAGATAGAGCGCATCAAGAACCAGCGCTCGCGCCTCTCGGTCAAGCTCATTGGCGAGACCCTGGAGCAGCACTGCGAGTCCGAGTTCAACAAGGTACGCATGATGGCGTTTCCGCGCGCGGAGTTCCACAAGGATAACGACGTGGTCGACGGCAGCAAGGGAGACTACGTCTTTAGGGAGTGTGACGAGTCAGGCACGGAGATCGTCTCGATCATGTTCGACATGAAGAACGAGGACGACAACTCCGTCAACCGCAAGCGCAACGAGGACCACTTTGCCAAGCTCGACCGAGACCGTCGCAACAAGCACTGCGAGTACGCCGTGCTCGTCTCAACGCTCGAGCCCGAGAGCGAGCTCTACAACGCGGGCATCGTGGACGTCTCGTACCGCTACCCCAAGATGTACGTGGTGCGCCCGCAGTTCTTCCTGCCCATCATCAGCCTCTTGAGGAACGCCGGCCTGAACGCCGTCTCGGCGCGGCGCGAGCTTGCCGAGGTGCGCCAGCAGAACCTCGACGTCACCAATTTTGAAGAGAAGCTCGAGAAGTTCAAGCAGGGCTTTGGGCACAACTACGAGCAGGCCTCCAAGCGTTTCTCGGAGGCGATCGAGCAGATAGACAAGTCGATTGCCTCGCTCCAGAAGGTGAAGGAGAGCCTCACCAAGTCCGAGAACCAGCTGCGGCTTGCCAACGACAAGGCGGAGGACCTCACCATCAGACGCCTTACCCGCGGCAACAAGACCATGAAGGCGGCGTTTGAGGAGGCCGCGCAGGCGCGAGTGGGGGAGGGCTCCGTCGGCCAGGAAGCGGCTCCTGCGGCGCACGACGCGGGAGATCCAGCCAACGCCGTCGAGCCGGACTCGGTGGAGTAGGACGGTTTGGGCCGCGCGGGAGTTGGGGACGCCGGCGGTACGTGCGCTACACATTCGGGTCCGAACATGTGACCCGTACAGGTCGATACACAATCGGCGTCCGAATGTGTAGCGGCCGCAATCCCGCTATTCTCGTTTGACTAGTACCCTAAAGGGGTATATCCTCTCGTAACGAAATATGCCCCAGGGGAGTATCTATCCCCCAGCACGTACAGGAAGGAAGGCCAGCATGGAGACAACCGCGCAGAACGGCTCCGAGAAATGCGCTGAGAAATCCGCCGGGACAAGCGCCGAGACGTGCGTTCACATGAAGCAGACGCCGCGCTCCGAGGAGCTCAAGCACGACGTCACGTGCCGCATCAACCGTGCCATCGGGCAGCTCAACGGCGTCAAGTCCATGGTCGAGGAGGATCGCTACTGCGGTGACGTCCTGACGCAGCTCGCGGCCGTGGAGTCCGCGGTGAAGGCCGTGAGCCGCGAGATCATGCAGGACCACCTCGAGACATGCGTGGTCGAGCGCATCCAGGCGGGCGACACCGAGGTCGTGGACGAGGTCATGCGCCTCTTCAAGAAGTTCATGTGAGTCTCGCGTACAGCGAGGTCAGACAGCATTTCCCTGCTCCCAGGGACGCAACAGCGAAGGGAACCAAGCACTATGAAGCAAACGTTCGACATCACGGGCATGACCTGTGCGGCCTGCTCGGCACGGGTTGGCAAGGCCGCATCCGGCGTGCCTGGGGTGACAGAGGCCAACGTCAACCTGCTCAAGAACTCGATGAAGCTCGACTACGACGGCAATCCCGAGACGGCACAGGCCGTGGTTGCCGCCATCGAGGAGGCAGGCTACGGCGCGTCCGCGCGCCAGGAGGCAAGCGGCTCGGCGTCGCACACCACGTTCGTCGACCCCAGGGAGGGCGCCCAGCGGGCGATAGACGCCAAGAAAAAGCAGCTTATCTGGTCCATCGTCTTTGGCGTACCCCTCTTCTACCTGGCCATGGGTCCCATGCTTGGCTGGCCGGAGGTTCCGGGCCTCGCCGGCATGGAGGGCATGATGGCCTCCGCGGTGACGCAGCTCCTTCTCGCCACCTGCGTGCTCTTTGTCAACCGCAGCTACTTTGTCATGGGCTTCAAGACGCTTTCGCACCTCTCGCCCAACATGGATTCCCTCATTGCCATTGGGTCGGCGACGAGCTACGCCTACAGCCTGGTGGGCGTCTACCAGATGGCCCTGGCTCTGGGCGCCTTGGACCTCGAGGGCGCGCACTATGCCATGATGCACTCGCTGTACTTTGACTCGGCTGGCACCATTCTCGTGCTTATCACGCTGGGCAAGTACTTCGAGGCCCGCGCCAAGGGCAAGACGACCTCGGCCATCAGCGCGCTCATGGACCTCGCGCCCAAGACGGCGCGCGTGCGTCGTGGCGGCCAGGAGGTCGAGGTTCCCACCGACGAGGTGCGCGTGGGCGATGTCGTAGTGGTGCGCGCCGGCGAGTCCGTGCCGGTCGACGGGGTGATTCGCGAGGGTTCGGCCTCGATTGACGAGTCTGCCATCACGGGCGAGCCGGTTCCTGCCGAGAAGGGCGTGGGCGACCGTGTGACCGGCGCCACCGTGAGCCAGCGCGGCTGGTTTGCCATGGAGGCGACGGCTGTGGGCGATGACACGGCGCTGGCGGGCATTATTCGTCTTGTGGACGAGGCAACCAGCTCCAAGGCGCCCATCGAGCGTCAGGCCGACAAGATCGCGGGCGTCTTTGTCCCCGTGGTCATGGCAATAGCTGCCGTCACCTTCCTGGGATGGATTGCCATCTTCGCCCCCGGCGACTTTGCAACGGCCTTCAACCACGCCGTCTCGGTGCTGGTCATCTCGTGCCCCTGCGCACTGGGCCTGGCCACGCCCACAGCCATCATGGTGGGCACGGAGCGCGGCGCCAAGGTGGGCATTCTCATCAAGAGCGCCGAGGCCCTGGAGGGCGCCTGCGACCTGGACACCGTGGTGCTTGACAAGACCGGCACCATCACCGAGGGCAAGCCGCGCGTGACCGACGTGCGCCTGGCTGCGGGAGTGGACGAGAAGGAGCTCGCCCGCGTCGCCGCGGCGCTCGAGCGCAAGAGCGAGCACCCGCTGGCCCAGGCCGTCTGCGACTTCGTGGACGAGTCGAACGCAGAGGCGGACAAGGGCGCAGATGCGGCGGACTTCCAGCAGGTCGCTGGCGGTGGCGTGCGCGCCACGATTGACGGGGTCCCTGCCGTCGCGGGCAACGCTCGCCTCATGGCATCGGCCGGAGTGGACGTCTCGGCGCTTGCCGCTGAGGCGGACGAGCTTGCCGCGCAGGCCAAGACGCCGCTCTTCTTTGCGCTTGACGGCCAGGCGCTGGGGCTTCTCGGCGTTGCCGACGTGGTGAAGCAGACCTCCGCCTCTGCCGTGGCGCGCCTGCGTCGTATGGGTGTACGCACCATCATGCTCACGGGCGACCAGGCCAAAACCGCCGAGGCCGTTGCGCGCCAGGTGGGCGTCGACGAGGTCGTGGCGGGCGTGCTTCCCAGCCAGAAGGAGCAGAAGGTGCGCGAGCTGCAGGGCCAGGGCCACAAGGTGGCCATGGTGGGCGATGGCATAAACGACGCCCCGGCGCTTGCCCGCGCGGACGTGGGCATTGCCATTGGCGCCGGCACCGACGTTGCCATAAGCTCGGCAGACGTGGTTCTCATGCACTCCGATCCGGCAGACGTCGCCACTGCCATCGAGCTGAGCCACGCAACCATGCGCGACATCCGCCAGAACCTGTTCTGGGCGCTGTTCTACAACGCGATCTGCATCCCCGTTGCCATGGGCGTGCTCTCGCCCCTGGGCGTGACGCTCAACCCCATGGTGGGCGCGGCGGCAATGGGCTTCTCGTCCGTGTTTGTGGTCTCGAACGCGCTCAGGCTCTTCGCCTGGAAGCCCAGCCAGGCAAGCAAGGACGATGTCGCGCCTGTTGATACCAAGGTCATTCCGGCCGTTCAGGAGCATGATGCTGCAGGTACGGCCGAAGTCAAGGATGCGGCTGCCAATCTCGCGGCCGCCAAGGAGAGGAGCATTGCCATGGAGAAGAAGCTTAACGTCGAGGGAATGATGTGCGACCACTGCGTTGCCCACGTGACCAAGGCACTCGAGGGCATTCCGGGCGTGAGCTCGGTCAAGGTCTCGCTTGCGGACAAGGACGCCGTTGTCGAGGCGTCGCCCGAAGTTACGGACGAGGCTCTCGTCTCGGCCGTGAAGGAAGCCGGCTACGAGGCGACGGTCGCGTAGCGCATAGCTGTGCCTGTGCTTCTCGACACGAAGAACAAGCCGTTCAAGGGTCTCGCGAGTATTCCGCCGCGAGGCCCTTATGCTTAGCGCGTGCATGTCTCACGTGGCAAGCGCAAGGCGACGCCACCAGGAGAACGGGGGATGGCATGGCAAGGATCGGCGCACTCGAGGCTGGCGGAACCAAGATGGTCCTCTCTGTGGGGACGCCCGAGGGCGAGGTCCTCGAGCGGGAGGAGATTCCCACCCAGGGGCCGCATGACTGCGTTGACCGCATGGTTGCGTGGTTTGGCTCGCACAACATCGACGCGCTGGGCATTGGCGCCTTTGGGCCCACGGGCGTGAACCCGGCAGCCCCCAGCTACGGAAAGATCCTCGAGACGCCCAAGACGGCGTGGCGCCACTTTGACTTCCTGAGCGCCTTCAACCCGCTGGACATTCCTATTGGCTACGACACCGACGTTAACGTTGCCTGCCTGGGCGAGGTCACGTACGGCTCGTGCAAGGGCCTCGACACCGTGGTCTACCTCACGATTGGCACGGGCATCGGTGCGGGTGTCATGGTGAGCGGCCAGCTCCTCCACGGCATGCTCCACCCCGAGGCAGGCCACATTCTGCTCGAGGTTCAGCCGGGCGATGAGGGCAACTGCGTGTGTCCGTATCACGACCGCTGCTTCGAGGGCCTGGCCGCCGGCCCCTCAATCGAGCACCGCTGGGGCAAGAAGGGCTTCGAGCTGGCCGATCGTCCCGAGGTCTGGGAGCTCGAGAGCACCTACCTTGCCCAAGGCATCGCCACCTACGTGCTGTGCTACTCGCCGCAGCGCATCGTGCTTGGTGGCGGCGTGATGAAGCAGACCCAGCTCTTCCCGCTGGTGCGCAAGAAGGTGCTCGAGAACCTCAACGGATACCTCGTGACGCCCGAGCTGGCTGACATCGACTCCTACATTGTCGAGGCAGGCTGCAAGGGCGACCAGGGCGTCCTCGGCTGCATCGAGCTGGGCCGCCGCGCTCTGGAGGCCGCCCGCGCGTAGCAAGCCGCGCTCTGGAGGCCGTCTGTGGGTTGGGGTGTCTGCTAACTTCTCAGCGCGTCGTGGGGCCACGTCCTTTGTGGCGCGGCCCCAATTCTGTCGGCCGTTTGCGCTACCCTTGCTTGGTGACTGCCGGGCACGAGAGGGGACAGCATGGCTGAGAAGACCAACACCAACAACGCGGATGCAACCGGAACGCAAGGCTCGCTCTTTGGCGACGCCGACGCGCCGTCCTTCTCGGCCCAAGAGCCTGCCGAGAAGCCCGCTGGTCCTGCTCGCACGGCGCGCGCCCGTGCCGCCGAGCTCAACCGCATCCTCAACCACGCGGCGTACGCCTACTACGCCCTCGACGCGCCAGAGATGACGGACGCCCAGTTCGACCGCTACCTCCAGGAGCTTCTCGCCCTTGAGAAGGCCAATCCCGAGCTGGTCACGCCGGACTCCTACACCCAGCGCGTGGGCGGCTACGTCTCCGAGCAGTTCGAGCCGGTTCGTCACGCCAGCCGCATGTACTCCATCGACGACGCCATGAACCTGGACGAGCTTGACGAATGGCTTGCCCGTACCGACGAGGCCCTGGGCTCTACGCCGGAGAACCCCGTGGCCTACACCTGCGAGCTCAAGATCGATGGCCTGGGTGTGGCCCTCACGTACACCGATGCCCAGCTCGTGCGCGCCGCCACCCGCGGCGACGGCACGACGGGCGAGAACGTCACGGCAAACGTGCTCACGATTCACGACGTTCCCCGCGCGCTTGCGCCCGAGGGCCTCGAGCGTGTGGCGGATGCCGGGCTTGGGCGTTCCATCGAGGTGCGTGGCGAGGTCTACATGCCCAAGCACTCGTTCGTCCGCCTGAACGAGGCCGCGGACGCCGCCGGCCGCGAGCCCTTTGCCAACCCGAGAAACGCCGCCGCCGGCAGCCTGCGCCAGAAGGACCCCAAGATCACGGCTCACCGCGACCTCGAGACCTTCATCTATGCCGTGGCTGACGAGTCGCCGCTCTCGGTGACCAGCCAGTGGGAGTTCCTGCACTGGCTCTCTAGCTGCGGCTTCCACGTGAATCCCAACGCCCGTCGCTGCACCTGCGCCTCCGAGGTCCACGACTTCTGCGCCACCGCGCTCGCGCACCGCGAGGACCTCGACTACGACATCGACGGCGTGGTGGTGAAGGTGGACTCCTTCGCGAGCCAGGCGGCGCTTGGCTTTACCGCCCGCGCGCCGCGCTGGTCAATCGCGTTCAAGTTCCCGCCGGAGGAGAAGCGCACGGTCCTCCGCGACATCCGCATCCAGGTGGGCCGCACCGGCGTGCTCACGCCCGTCGCGGAGTTCGACCCCGTGAGCGTTGCGGGTTCGACCATTGCGCGAGCCACGCTCCACAACATCGACGAGATTCGCCGCAAGAACGTTCGCGTGGGTGACACCATCGTGGTGCACAAGGCCGGCGACGTGATTCCCGAGGTCGTGGGCCCCGTGCTCGAGCTGCGTCCCGCGGATGCGCAGGAGTTCCAGATGCCCACGCACTGCCCCAGCTGCGGAAGCCCTGTTGTGCGCGAGGAGGGCGAGGTCGCGTACCGCTGCGTTTCCATAATGTTGTCGCTCATGCCTTCACCTCCGAGCGTTCCTCAAACAGTTGGTTCAGGT
>CAJMLD010000036.1 GCA_905214175.1 uncultured bacterium | reverse complement strand
AAACGAAAACGGCAGGTAGCCGCCGGCGTGAGCACCAGCAAGACGTCCGTTTACGTAGCAGGCGCAGGCGTAGTCGACGGCGTCAAAGTGAAGGAGCAGCCGCTCCCCAGGCCCAAGCGCAGGCGCGTCGAACGCGCGCCGATACCACAGCAGCTCGTCCGGCTTGAGCTGTCGTCCCACGCCCGAGAGCAGCGCTTCCGGCGAGAAGGGCACGCGGATACGCTGGGAAAACGACGTGGGCGCGGCAGCCGTACGCTCCGGCGCGGCACCGCCGGGGCTGGGCACGAAGGTGCAGTCCCACCACCCGTTGAGGCTCCCCCACGACTCGCGGACAAACTGGGGGTGTGGATGGGTAAGCGGCGCCCGCGCGTCACCGGTTTGCAGCGCTTCTCCCCAAGACGTCCAGAGGGGCAACGGATCTTGCCGCTCGTGCGTGCGAAGCCTGCCCGCAAGCATGCGCCGGATGTCCATAGCGCCTCCGTTCCCACATGGCTACCCAATCGAACCCGTCTCGTATCTGCGGAGAGTTTAGCAGCAACGTCTTTCGTGCCACGATCCTACCCTTGCGCCAACTCCTCGGCCAGGTAGCGCCCGGTAATCGACGCCCCGCACGCCGCCACGCCTTCGGGCGTGCCCACGCAGACTACGCGCCCGCCAGCCTCGCCGCCACCTGGCCCCATATCGATCACGTAGTCGGCGTTGGCGATCATGTCCAGGTCGTGCTCGATCACCACAACCGTCGCGCCATGCTCTACCAGCCCCTGCAGCACGCCGAGAAGCACCTCCACGTCAAGCGGGTGCAGGCCGATCGTTGGCTCGTCAAAGACGAAGAGGGTGCCCTCCTGGCTGCGGCCAATCTCGCTCGAGAGCTTCAGGCGCTGCGCCTCGCCGCCAGAGAGCGCCGGCGTGGCCTCGCCCAGCGTGAGGTAGCCCAGCCCAATGTCCGAGAGCGTCTGCAGCTTGGCGGCCACGCGGCGCAGGCGCCCCAGCCGGCCGAGCGCCTCGTCCACGGTCATCTCCATGAGCTCGGGTAGGCTCACGTAGTCGCCCTTCTCGCCGCCCGTGCCACGCGTGGTGTGGCGGCGTACCTCCCATGCCCCGGGCGCGTAGCGCGAGCCGTGGCAATCCGGGCAGTCTATCTCGACGTCGGGAAGAAACTGCACGTCAAGCGAGATGGTCCCCGTCCCGTCGCACGTGGGGCATCGAAGCGAGCCCGTGTTGTACGAGAAGTCCCCCGCATGCAGCCCGCGGGCCTTTGCGTCGGTGGTCTGGGCAAAGGCGCGACGCAGGTCATCCATCACGCCGGAGTACGTTGCCACCGTGGAGCGCACGTTCGCACCGATGGGCGTGGAGTCGATGAGGCACACGCGGCGGATGCCCGGCGCATCGCAGGCGCGCACGGTCTGGGGCAGCGCCTCGCCGGCAATACTCGCCTCAAGCGCGGGCACCAGGCTCTCGAGCACCAGCGTGGTCTTACCCGAGCCCGAGACTCCGGTCACTGCGACCATGCGCCCCTGCGGCACATCCAGACCGAGGGGCTGCACGGTGTGGACCTGGTTGGTCTCCAGGTGAATGCGCCCCAGGTCAAACATCGCGCTTCCCTCGGCTCGCCGGCGCGTGCGAATCCTGCGCTCGCCCGAGAGGAAGGGCGCAATGCGAGAGGACTCGTCCTTCTCGACCTGCTCGACGCTCCCCTGGCAGATGATCGTGCCGCCATTCTTTCCAGATCCCGGCCCCACCTCGATGAGGTGGTCCGCGTGGCGCAGCACCCGCACATCGTGGTCGACCAGCACGGCGGAGTTCCCGTCGGCGAGAAGGTCGTCCACCACGCCGAGAAGCCCCTCCACGTTTGAGGGATGCAACCCAATCGAGGGCTCGTCGAGCACGTAGAGCACGCCCGTGGTGCGGTTGCGCACGGCGCGGGCAAGCTGCACGCGCTGGCGCTCGCCGTTGGAGAGCGTGGAGCTCGCGCGATCAAGGGCGAGGTAGCCCAGCCCAAGCTGGCGCAGCCGGGCAATGGGCTCGGCCATGGTAGACACAATCTGGTCGGCCATGGCGGCAACCTCCGGCGGCAGCGTCGCCGAGACGCCAGGCAGCCACTCCGCCAGCTCATCGAGCGTCATCGCCGTTGCCTCGGCGAGGTTGATACCACGTACCTGCGGGTCTCTCGCCGCAGCCGAGAGGCGCGTACCGTGGCAGTCCGGGCACGGGCCCTCGCGCAGGAACCTAGCGACGCGCTTCATGCCCTTCTCGTCCTTCACGCGCGCCAGGGCGTTCTCGACAGAGTAGACCGCACTGTAGTAGGTGAAGTCCATCTCGCCGGCGGTGTTGGTCTTCTCGTTGTGGTAGAGAAGGTGGTGCTTCTCGGCAGGGCCATGCAGGACGAACTCCCGCTCCTTGGGCGTGAGGTCGCGGAAGGGGACATCCGTGCGCACGCCCGAGTCGCGCGCGATGTCAGCCATGAGGCTCCACATGAGGCTGCCCCAGGGCTTGACCGCGCCCTCGTCGATGGTCAGGCTCTCGTCCGGCACGAGCGTAGACTCGTCAACCACGCGAGACACGCCGGTGCCACCGCAGGTGGGGCAGGCGCCCGTGGAGTTGAAGGCCAGCTCCTCGGCACCGCGGCCGTAGAACTTCTCACCACACACGGGGCAGACAATGGGCTGCTCAAGCGCCACGCTCATGGAGGGCGGGCAGCGATGGCCATTGGGGCAGGTGTAGGAGCCCACGCGCGAGAAGAGCAATCGCAGGCCGTTCAGAAGCTCGGTCGAGGTGCCAAAGGTTGAGCGCACGCCGGGCACACCGGGACGCTGCCGCAGCGCAAGGGCGGCGGGCACGTGCTCGACCAGGTCGACGTCGGCACGGGCAGACTGCGTGAGGCGACGACGCGTGTAGGTCGAGAGCGCCTCGAGGTAGCGGCGGCTGCCCTCGGCGTAGAGCACGCCCAAAGCAAGGCTCGACTTGCCGGAGCCGGAGACGCCCGCAATGCCCACGAGCTCGCCCAACGGCACGGATACATCGACGTTTTTGAGGTTGTGCACGCGAGCGCCACGCACCTCGATGGCGCGCGGGGCGGTTTTGCCGAGAGACACAGCGGTCCCCCTCCCTTGTCAGCTGCATTTCAGAACCATGGTACAGCCGCGCGGGGTTGCAGACAGAGCCCTGCAAGCAGGGCGACGAAGTCACACAGCACGCGTATAGTACGTTCGTTATCTAACGCTTCATGACGATTGTGAGCAAATATGAGCCACGCCGAGAAGGCCGAGACCAACTCTCCCGCAACCCCCGCGCGCGGGCCGGTTCGCACCGCGCTCACTGCGGCACTGGACTACCTCTCTGGCGCCATGGTAAAGATGATTCCCGTGCTTCTCGTCTGCGGCATGTTCAAGACCGCACAGACACTCATCGGCCTTGCCGTGGGCGGGTTTGTCGGCGGCATTTGGGCCGGGGCCACGCATGTGACCGCCTACATCATGGGCTCGTCGAGCTTTCTCTCGATTCTGGGCTACGTGGGCGGCGGCGCGCTCAACACGCTGAACGCCGGGATATCCGACCTACTCGCGATGGGTGTTGCCGCTGCGGTAACCTACGCCACCTGGAGAGACGCCAATGCCACGAGCCGCGGATAGAGCCACAACGGATCAGCCTATCTCCAACAGCCAATACAATCGGTGTCTATAGCAAATGCGCCATATAAAGCGGCAGGTAGACCCTGCTCTTCTCGGTTGCAAGTTGACGCGGATGCAGGACATACTCCGTGCCCACCTGCTTGCCAAACTTCTTCGAAAACTTATCTAGAGAGAGCGTCGAATAGCGCTTGCCCGACTTCACCTCAATTGGCGACACGCGGGGCTTCATTGCGGCATCTGAGAAAGGCCGAACGACAAGGAAGTCTATTTCCATGCGCTCATCCTTTTCAGCCGAGTTCTTTGAGTAGAAGTACAGCTCGTGTCCCGCCGTTGCAAGCTGCTGGGCAACTGCATTCTCCACGAGCATGCCCTGATTCACGCCATCGTCACCCAAAAGGACCTGCCTGTAGGCGTCGGGCACCAACTCTCCCGCCGCGCTGAACGCCATGGTCGAGAGAAGTCCGGTATCAGCCATGTAGCATTTGACCGTCGAATCATCCGCACCAAGTGCAAGGCTTACGGAAGGGTCGGTGCAGCGCGTGCAGATGTTGACGGTACCCGCCTCCCTCATCCAGGAGAAGGCCGTCACGTAGTCACGAGCGCGCGAACCTTCTTCAACCTGGGAATACACGAGTTTCTTCTCGTGCTTTGAAAGCTGTCCCGGAATCGCATCAAAGACCGCTTTCACGCGCCTTGCCGCAATGCCCCCATACTTCTCGATATCATCGCGATAAATCTTGAGAACAAGCCGTTTTGCTCGGTCCGATGCCAATAGATCACGCTTGGGGAGATAGGCCGCAACGGCCTGTGGCATACCACCCACAATCAGATACTCGTTCCAAAGACGCATCGCCTTTCGGTGGAGATTGTCAGGCAAAGGCTTCTTGTCTTGGAATGCAAGAGCGATTGCCCGTGCAAGGGGTTCCTCCCCAGCAGCCCACAGGAACTCTTCGAAGTCCATGGGGCCCATCTCGAGAGACTCCTCTTCTGAAGGAATGAGGATGTCTTGCACATTTGTCTTCAGCGATATGAGCGAACCAGTTTCAAGGTAGTCATAGCGTCCATCGGCAACCAGATGCTTGATGAACTCACGCGCCTGAGGAAAGAGCTGCACCTCATCGAAAATGATAAGCGAGTCACGCTCAACAAGGTTTGTCCCATATGCAGCGGTAAGGTAGAGGAAGAAGCTGTCTAGATTATTCCTCGTATCGAGAAACGTCTGCCTGAAGTCACTAGTAACCCTCGAGAAGTCGACAATGAGATACGAAGCGTATTCTCGACGGGCAAACTCTTCGGCGATGGTCGACTTTCCAACACGCCGGGCCCCCTCAATGAGCATTGCACTCTTACCAGCACTTTCCTGCTTCCAGCCAAGGAGCTTATCGTATATTTTGCGTCTGTACAGCGCCATGCCTTAGCCCCACATTCATCTCGCAAGGGTTAGGACATTCTATGTTGCCACTTTTCGAGGGTATGAGGAAGCTCCTAGTTGCCACTTTTCGAGGTTTATCAGTTACCCTCCCCAGTGTCAGGCAGCTGCAGGCCCTTCTCGCCCGTCAAACAATGCGCGGTCGCGATTCAGCTTTGTGTGGTACTGGGCTTTTGTCGGCGCCTCGTCCGACTGTGCGTAGTTTGCGCGCCGAGAAGCATCGGGGAATGCGCCTGGCGAGAACACCGCGCACGCAAACTCCCACACAAAAAGCGGCGCCGAGGCCCCAACGGACCCCGGCGCCGCCGTGACGCGCATTCTCCCAACGTGTGCCCTACGAGAAGAACCTTCTCACCAGGTCACGTGAGTACTCGGCCGTCTCCTCCATGTCGCCAAAGGCCATGACCTCGCCGGCATAGAAGGTGTTGTTCTCGCCCTGCATGGCTTCGACCTTGTCGTACCAGCCGTCCGCATAGTCCTTCGAGCTCACATGAGGGAAGTAGTACCAGTCGTCGATGCGCTCGGTCTTGGTCACCGGCAGGCCGGACTTGGCCATGTCGGCAAGCGTGGTGTCGCGTGCCTCGTCAAACGGCACGTCCTCCATGCCCTCGTGGTTACGCAGCGTGAAGGTGACCAGCGGCTGCGGGCCGGCATCCGGCCAGCGGTGGTAGAAGACCATGAGGTGTCCGCGGGTCTCGGGCGTCATGTTGTCGAAGTAGTAATACGAGATCTCCGGCGCCTTGTCCTCGTCCGTGCGCACGGCCATCGTGAAGTACTCCTTGTGCACGATCTTGGAGAAGAGCTCGCGCTCGGCCTGGTTGGCGTCGCCGTATTCGAGGAAGAGCTCCAGCGGCGTGCAGATGACCAGCTTGTCGAAGGCCTGCTCCTCGCCGCCGTTCACGGTGACGTAAACCTTCTCGGGCGTGCGGCGAATCGACGTGATGGTGCTGTTGAGCTCGGCCGGGTGCTTGAGGTGGTCGTTCACGCCCTTCCAGATGGACTGCGTACCGTTCTTCCAGGTCCAGAGCTTGCCGGTGGAGAGGAACTGCCTCACGGTGAAGGCATCGAGGTACTTGAGAACGTAGGCTGCGGGAATCTCGTCGAAGTAGCCGTAGCCAAACGAGGTGAAGGGGCCCTTCCACACCAGCTCGGCATCCTCGCAGCCGTTCTTCTTGAGGAACTCGGAGAAGGGCATCGAGAGGTCCTTGAGGTTGGGGTTCTCGCCCTCGATGTGTGCAAGCTTAAGCTCCGGCGAGGGGCACGGTCCCTCGTAGCGGCCCTGCGCCACGCCACGGTGACCGTTGACGTCGTAGCCCTTGTACTTCTTGTCAAGCAGGCGCGACAGCTTGTTCATCTTCATGACCTTCTTGAGAAGGTCGATCTTCCTGGACTTGAGCGGCGTGCCGTCGGTGTTCGTGAACTTGCGACCCATCTTGGGGCCGTCCTCGTGCGTTGTGCCGCCAAACTCCTCGCACTCGTGCACGGCAAAGTAGGTGTCGCAGCCCATGACCGCGCCCATCTCGATAGTGCGGTCCTCCCACTCGCCGTTGGCGTTCTTGACCTTCATGAGCGGCGAGAACGCCTTGCCTCCCACGTGGTCTGCCCGTTCGAAGATGCGGTAGTTGTCATAGCCGTTCTTCTCGAGGTACATGGCCAGCGAAAGTCCCGCAGGGCCACCACCAACAATGCAGATGCTGGAGTTCTTGTCCACAGTACTCACCTTCCACAAGAATGTGCTCGAAAGTAAACAAATTCATGTAAAGTCGATGTTATACCGACAGCATCACGCCAACAGTAACTATTTGGACTATTTGGCGAGCGGGGACCAAACATGAGTGCTCACCAATGGTAAACCCCCGGCACGCACCGTCTACTAGGCAAGTCTCCTGCGCCTACATCTTTGCGAGAAGCGCCTCAACTTCCGGCCTCGTGGCAAGATTGTCCGAGAAGGCACTTGCAGAGCCCGTGCAGACGCCCATCTTGAACGCCATCTCGTAGTCGCCCTTGCTCTCGATCCAGCCAGTAAGGAAGCCAGCAACCATCGAGTCGCCTGCGCCAACGGTGTTGACCATGGTCCCCTTGGGCGCCTCGCTCATGATCACGTCGCCCTTCTCGGGAACAAGCACCGCCCCCTCGCCACCCATGGAGACCAGCACGTTTCTGGCACCACGCTCCTGGAGCATGCGCGCGTAGGGCTCAACCTCCTCGCGGTGCGTGATCGTGGCGCCCACAATGTCGCCCAGTTCGTGGTTGTTGGGCTTCACCAGAAACGGATGGAACGGAAGAACGTTCACGAGAAGGTCGCGCTCGGCGTCGACCACAATATCGATGCCACGCCCGTCAAGGCGGCTCATGATGCGCTCGTAGATGTCGGCGGGGAGCATCGAGGGAACGTTTCCAGCAATAACGAGCAGGTCACCGGCCTTGAGGGCGTCCAGCTTTGCGTAGAGGGCATCGATGTCAGCTTCCGTGATCTTGGGGCCAAGGCCGTTGATGGCCGTCTCCTCCTTGGCCTTTGCCTTCACGTTGATGCGGCTCATACCCTCCTTGACCTCGATGAAGTCACAGGTGGCACCGTAGGCGCTCATGCGTGCCTCAATCTCTTTTCCGGTGAAGCCGGCGATGAAGCCCAGTGCCGTGGAGGCATGTCCAAGGTTGGAGAGCACAATGGAGACATTGATGCCCTTGCCTCCAGGCAGGACCTGCTCGTAGTTCACGCGGTTAATCTCGCCCAGGCGAAGGTCGTCGAGGCGAACGATGTAGTCGAGCGACGGGTTGAACGTTACGGTGTAAATCATGAGCTGCTCCCTACTTCCACGACATTGTCTGCATCATCAAAGCTTCCGTCCTCCGGAAGCCGGTCGGTGAGTATGGTCGCGTCCCCAAGGGACGCGAAGGTGACAAGAGAGACTTGGGCGAACTTGCTCTGGTCGGCAAGCACATAGCGCCGAAGCGTGTGCACCATGCTGACCTCTTTGACCTTGGCCTCGCTGTACTCGGGCGTTGTGAACCCGGCCTCGCGCGAGATGCCGTTGGTGCCCCAGAAGCCCAACGTGAAGTGGAGATTCTCGAGCGACGCGATGGTTGCCTCCCCCACCAGCGCCTCCGTGAGCGGCTTAACCATTCCACCGGGGAGGTAGGTCTTGCATCCCTTGGCAAGAAGAAGCTGCGCATGGGGAATCGAGTTGGTGAAGTACGTGGCCTCCGTCTGGGTGATTGACTCGGCAAGCTGCATGGTCGAGGTGCCCGCATCGATGTAGACGAAGTCATCCGGGCCTACAAGCGATGCCGCCCGAGCACCAATGGCGCGCTTGGCAGCAGCGTTGACGTCGCGCTTCTGTGCCACGGAGGCATCGTGGAGGACGAGACGGGCACGGGAGGTCACAGCCGTAGCCCCACCGCGCACACGGAGGAGCTGGTGCTGCTCATCGAGAACCGCAAGATCACGACGGATGGTCGACTCCGAGGCGCCGAGCGCCGCGATGAGCTCGGGCATGGTGACGGAGCCGCGCTCGCGCACGAGCCGAACGATGATGTCCTGACGCTCACGCGCAAGCATGCGCGCCACCTCCGTTGTCAACCGGCTAAGAGGGATTATCGACACAGAGACGCTCTAGCCAAGATGGTACCGCAGTCTAGGCGCGAGACCCGCACGCTCCCCCAATGAACCGCCGTACGGGCCCCACGCATGAGGTCATTGTCTCGCAAATCCAATCAATATCAATCAATTTCAGTCATATTCAGTCAAAAATTCGGGCTTAGGGCACATCG
This sequence comes from uncultured bacterium, assembly GCA_905214175.1. GTDB lineage: Bacteria > Actinomycetota > Coriobacteriia > Coriobacteriales > Atopobiaceae > Tractidigestivibacter. Next base: position 2,491 of record CAJMLD010000036.1, on the reverse strand, counting down.
GTGCCGCGAATCGTGCGGGGTCTTCTCAGCCCCGTCGGGTGGGCCTTCTCAGCCGCGCAAGATTCCCAGGAGCGTCACAAAGCCGGGAAGGAGCACCATCGCTGCGGCGGCACCGCCGTCGAGCTGGCCAGACATCCCATAGAAGAGAAGCGAGAAGGCGAAGACGGCGACCACCGTCACAAGACCGCCCCAGGTCCCAGGCCGGGGATGCGCGTCGGCGCCAAAGAACGTGCGCAGCACGCAGATGGGGAGGCCCACCATCACGCCGATTCCAGCGGCGCAGGCGATGGCTCGGGCAAAGGTTCCCAGCTGCTCGGCAATCTGGAAGGCAACCGCCATGCCAACGAACACCGCAAAGGCTCCTCCAGCAAGCATGAGCAACTTGTCCTCCATGGCGCGCCTCCCCTCAATGAGACTCTAGCCCCGCCGGTCAAGCGCGAGCGGCTGCCCACGACAATAACCCGCTACCATCGTAGGCAATCATCGCAACGGGAGGATACGGCATGGCCGACGAACAGGGCAAGAAGCACCGCATGGGGCGGGTTGCCAAAACCGTGCTTGCCGTCATTGGCGGCATCACCGTAGTTACCGTGCTTCTTGTGGCGGCGCTGGTGTACGAGCTCTCCTACGCCGTGAGCACCGTCGACACGTCAACCTCCCCAGATGGCAGGTACACGCTTGAGCTGCAATCTGTTGGAGAGCCCCTGTTTTTCTCCTCGGCAAACGTCCGACTCGTCCTCAAGTTTGGCCGCTACGAGGTCTCGCGCGTGGACACGAGTATCGCAGATGACGGTGCACAGGCGCGCCCATCAAACTGGCAGGTAAGCTGGGAGGATACCGGCGCCGAGGTGCGGCTCAGGGGTTCGGAGCAAAGCGACGAGCTCGTGACCATGGGATTTGACGGAAGCGTATCCAGGGGCAGGGCGGTTGCGGACGAAAGCCTGGGCGAGCTGCCGAACGCCACGGCAGATGAGACCTCCGCGCCTCAGTCGCCCACCGGGGACGGCGCCATGTCCTCCGAGCTGGCTCAGAAAGAGGCCGAGGAAATCGACGCCGGCTACAGGGCCGTCTACGATGCGGTGCTCAAGCCGCAGGGCTATGGCTTTCAAGTGACCAGCAACGCTAAGGGAGACGAGCAGATCATTCTCTCCAAGGACAGCGAGAAGGTCGTCCTGCTCATCTACGACCGCGAGTCTGCCAACGGCGCATGTGCGCTCTTTGCGCTAGAGAGCTGCCCCGTCGAGGACTACGGCAGCTGGTCAATCGACAACGCCTCCCTGCTGGACGAGTATGCGTACGTGCACGAGACGGGCCAGGTTATCGCGTCCGGGAAGACTTCGTGGTCTGATGGCGGCTCGCAGGAATTCCGCGACGCCACCGGGGAGTAGCGGACTCAACTCGCCGCCGCAACGCCACTCGCGCCACAGGCCCTTACAGGTACTCGAGGAAGCGACGCGCGGCTCGAGGCAGCGCACCGTCGCGGTACACCACGCGAATGTCCCGGTATGTGGCCGGATCGAGCGGATTGACCGCAATGGCGTAGGGGTTTCTCCGCAGGATGAGCGCCGGAAGGATCGAGAGCCCCAGGCCGCTCTCGACCATCGACATGATGGCGTAGTCGTCCCAGGTGGAGAAACGCGCGTTGGGCGAGAGACCCGCGCGCTCGAAGATGGGGGTTATCTCGTCGTCCTGACCGCGCTCAAGCACGATGAACGGTTCCTCGCAGAGCGCCGAGACAGGCACGGCCGCCTCGTCCGCCAGACGATGCCCAGCCGGGAGCACGGCCATGAGCTCGTCTCGCTCCACCATGCGCTCGGCAAGGCCGGAGTAGCGCGGTGCTCGCGGCAGAAAACCAAAGTCCACGCGGCCAGACGCCACCCACCCGTCTATCTCGGTGTAGTCGCCCATGAGCAGCTCGTACTCGATGGCCGGGTAGTCCTTCTGGAAGCGGCCAATGACCTTGGGCAGGATGTGCGTGGCCACAGACGAGAAGGTCCCTATGCGGATACTGCCAGCGGCAAGCCCGTTGAGATCATCTATCTGCGACTCCAGGCGACGATAATCATCGCACACGCCCTCCACGAAAGGCAGCACCGCGCGTCCCTCACTGGTGAGCGTCACTCCTGCCCGGCTGCGCTCGAGAAGCGTCATACCCCAGTCGCGCTCGAGGTCGGCAATCATGCGACTCACGCCGGACTGCGTATAGGAGAGCGAACGCGCAGCCCGTGTGAAACTGCCCGTACGCACGGTCTCGACAAACGCCTGGTACTTCTGGATGTTTGCGTCCATGGACCCTCTCTTCGAGCGCAGCTCTGCCGTTAGCGGCGCCCGTGCCAGCTTCATGATGAATCGTCATGCATCTCATGATAAACATTCGCTTTTCTCAGCATGCGCACTCTGCGAAAGTGTGTGGGGAAATTAGGGTGCCATGGGAGGTCATGCATGTCGCGCGCGTCGAGGAAGTACCTGCTGTCACTGCTCATCTTTGGCT
>CAJMLD010000035.1 GCA_905214175.1 uncultured bacterium | reverse complement strand
AGAGCGTGGCGCCAAAGGTGAGCACATCGGCGCCGGTCTGGTCCAGAAGGCGCACCATCTCGGCGCACGCGTTGGGATCGAAGCGGTCATCGGAGTCGAGGAAGCACACGTACTCGGTTGTGGCAGCGTCGATGCCGGCGTTTCTCGCCGAGGAGAGCCCACCGTTGGGCTTGTCGACCACCCTAATGCGCGGATCACGCTTCTCCCAGCGGGCAAGGACCGCGCGCGACCCGTCGGTGGAGCCGTCGTTCACGCAGATGATGTCGATGTCCGCAAGCGACTGGTCCTCGAGCGACCCCAGGCTTGTGTCCAGGTACTTCTCGACGTTGTAGACAGGCACCACAACGGAGAGCCGGCTCACAGTTCTGCTCCCGCCTGGTTGGTACGGCGCACGGAGTGCCCGTGTGCCTTGAACCGGAGCGCATCTCTCAGCAGCGGGACGCCTCCCAGCGCGAGGTAGCGCAGCACGGACCCACCCGGTGCGCGGTATACCTTGCGCGAACGCTCGAAGCGCGCGGGGTCGGAGACAAGCGCGTCAAGGTCTGCTGCGGCACCAGGCTCGAAGAGCCTGCGGTCCACGCGCCCCGCCGCAACGTCATCCGCCATCTCGTGGGAGATGCGCTCCACGAATGCGGGACGCAGGCTGGGGTCCAGGCGGTCGTAGTTCCAGAGGTAGCTGTCGAGCTTCATGCGCTCGAGGATGCCCGTGAGGCGCATCGCATCGGCACCCGAGAAGTGCTCGTCCACGTACTCGGCCATGGCCTGGTACTCGTCGCACACGCAGTACGCCTTGGCGCTTGACTTGACGGAAGACGCCTCGTTGTCCTGCCGATAGCACAGCACGCAGTCGGCAATGAAGGTTGCTCTGTTGGTCGCGGCCCACACCTTGAAGTTGAAGCCCACGTCCTGGTACGAGGCGCCCGGCGTCTCAAGGAAGCGGATGCCATTCTTCTCGAGGAAGTCACGCCGGTAGATGGCGGACCAGATGGATGACTTACGGAAGAAGATGGCGATGTCGGCATCCCCACGCGGGCAGAAGGTGCGTCCCACCATCGGGCCATCCACAACCGAGAAGGGCACGCGCTTCTCAGTGGGCTGGGACCAGTACAGCCAGAAGTTGCCCTTGGCCACCTCGGCGTTGGCAGCCTCGGCGGCATAGACGAGAAGCTCGAGCGCCTGCGGGTCGAAGAAGTCATCCGCCTCGAGGATGGCCACGTAGCGGCCGCGGGCGTGGTCCAGACCCACGTTCATCGAAGCCCCGTAGCCGGAGTTCTCCTTGCTCACAAGGGTAAAGCGCTTGTCGCGGTCACAGAAGCCGCGCACGATGTTTGGCGAGGCGTCGGTGGAGCCGTCGTTCACGCAGATGACCTCAAAGTCGACGAAGGTCTGCGCGGCCAGCGACGAGAGGCATTTCTCGAGGTAGCGCTCCACGTTGTAGATGGGGACAAGCACCGATACCAGGGGATGCTTGGTGTCGCTCACGATGACCTCCGTATATCTCGCGCGGGTAACGCTCTAGAGACCATACCGCAGTGCCGTGGCCAACGGGCGCGGGACTGGCAAAACCATCATGAGAACGGACCACCGCCTTGTACGGCATCGTTGCGCTCCGCCTGCACCCCCATGGTCTAGGATAGGAGGGTTGAACGCGCGGGCATCCGCGCATGTCCACCCTCGAGCGAAGCGGACACTACAGGATGTGGCTCTCCTTCTACACAACGGTTCTCACAACACTGCTCTTCCTGGGCGTGCCGGGGTATCTCCTTGGCCGCACCCTGGGGCTGCCCCGCATGACCTCCCTGCTTGCCGCGGCACCCCTTGGCATGGCCATCATCTGCGTCATGGGCCAGACGCTCTCGATGGTCGGGGTCCCCGCAACGCCCCCTGTGATGGTTGGGGCGCCCTCAGCGCTGCTGCTGGCAACGGCGCTTCTCCGCAACCGCTTCCAGCCAGCCCAGCCTGACGGCGCACCCGCCGTGCATCCTGCCCTTGTGGCAGTCTTTCTCGTGGCGGGCATAGTTGCCGGCTACGTCTTTCTCGCGGGGATACTCCCCTCCCCCAACGCCTTCCACCAGGACTACGACTCGGTGCACCACATCAATTCCATCCGCGCGATGATGGACTCGCTTTCGATGTCGCCGCTTGACGGCAGCTCCTACTCGACGGAGTCGGACGCGCTCGTGGCCGTGCAGCCGACGGGCTACTACCCCTCGGGCTGGCATGTGCTGTGCGCCACCGTGGCCCTTGCCACCAACGTGAGCGTAACCAGCGCAATCAACGCCGTGAACCTGGCGCTCATGGCCGTGGTCTACCCCCTCTCCATGCTTCTGCTGCTCTCGACGGTCTTCCCGGGGCGCACGCGTGTGGTGGCCTTTGGCGCCGTCGCCACGCTTACGCTCACCATCTTCCCCTGGGGCATCTGCAACTGGGGGCCGGTCTACCCCAACATCGCCGCCTTCGCGATGCTGCCCGCCATCTGCTCCCTCTTCATGCGCGCATTCGACCAGGGCGAGCAGCGCCGGGCTACCGCCGACCACCTCATTGCCTGGGTGCTCGCGACCGGCGGCGCGGTGCTTCTCCACCCCAACGTGGTCTTCTCGATGGCGGTCTTCCTGGCACCGTGGATCGTGTGGCGCCTTGCCAGCTCCACGCTGCGCCTAAGGCTTGGCTCGCGCGTGAGTCTGGGCCCGCGCGTGCTTGCCGCTGCCTTTGCCGTCTTCTGCGTGGTTGCCTGGGTGGGTGCCACAAAGATTCCCGCCTTCGCCGACCTTGTGAGCTACCACTGGGACTCCTTCACCGACGGCAACGGCGCCATCACCAACGCCTTGCACCTGAGCTACATGCGGGGCATGTGGCCCGCACCCGACGCCGAGCAGCTCTTCCCTGCGGCGATACTGCTGGTGGGAGGGGTGCTTCTCGTCTCTCGCCGAGACACGCGCTGGGTCGTGGTGCCGTATGCCATCACCTTCTACATGGTCTACGTGGCATGTGGTTCAGCAGATGACGCCTTTAGGTCTGTCCTCATTGGCTTTTGGTACTCGGACCCCTATCGCATTGGCTCTCTGGCAACGATCTTCTCGGTTCCCCTCATCTCGTACGGCCTGGACGCCGTGGCCGGAGGAGCCTGCAGGCTTGTGCGCCTCACGCCCTGCCGCAGCTGGCGCATGCTTCCGGCGACCTTGGGGCTCATCGTTGCCGCGGCGTACGTGCCGCTTGCGCTCTTCTATCCTGGCCAGGCGCGCAACGGCTACAGCTACGAGAAGGGCAGCCCCTGGGACATCTACCAGAGCTACGCCTACCGGGCGTACTCCCATGACGCGCCTCTCACCTACCAGGAGACGGACTTCATGGAGAGCGTCCACCACCTGGTGGGCAACGAGCTTGTGATAAACCAGCCCTTCGACGGCAGCGTCTTTGGGTATGGCGTCACGGGGCTGCGCTGCTACTACCGATACTTTTCGGGCTACGGCTCGAGCAGCGAGAGCTGGCAAAGCCGCGTGATTAGGCAGAGGCTCTACAACATTGCCAACGATCCGCAGGTCCAGGAGGCCGTAGAGTCCGTTGGCGCCCGCTACGTGCTGGTCATGAGCACCGACGAGCGCAAGAGCACCTTCGTGAATGACACCTACGACGCCAGCAAGTGGCGCGGCATCAACTACATCACCGACGACACCCCCGGCTTTGAGCTGGTGCTCGAGGAGAACGGCTACAAGCTCTACCGCATCACCGCCGCGGAATGAGACAAAGGGACAGTCCCCTTGTCTCATGCAAGCAGGCGCTCGACCTCCCCGAAGGTGGGAATTGAGCGCTGCGCGCCCGCACGCGTAGTTGCAAGGGCGCCCGCCGCCGAAGCCCAACGCATGGCATCGATGATGTCGAGCCCATGGGAGAGCTGCGCTGCCAGAGCGCCAAGGTAGGCGTCGCCCGCAGCGGTGGTGTCCACTGCGTCTACCTGGTAGGACTCCATGCGGTACATGTCATCGGCAATGAGAGCCACAGATCCCTTGGCTCCCAGCGTGATGATTGTGGTTGCCACGCCACGCGCCGAGAAGGCCATGAGCGCGCGCATGCGGCCCTTCTCGGTATCTGGCGAGATGTCCGTAAGCGCCTGGCACTCGGTCTCGTTCACGCAGAGAAGGTCGATCGACTGGTAGATGTCCGAGGAAAGCGGCGCCGCCGGGGCGGCGTTGAGGATGGTGTACAGCCCGGACTCGCGTGCGTAGGCAATGGCGTCCATGGTGGTGTCCAGGTCGCACTCAAGCTGCGTGAGGAACACGTCACCCGGCTCCGCGATCTGGTCAATGGCCGAGCAGACCACATCGGCATGGGTGGCGGCGTTTGCACCAGGATCAACCACGATGCGGTTGTCTCCCTTGGCTCGAAGGATAGTCGCGGTGCCGGTGGGCACGTCCTTCAGGGCACGCACGCGCTCGCAGAGGACGTCCGCCTCCACAAGCGACTGCACCAGGCGCGTGCCAAAGACATCTTTGCCCACGGCGCCCACCATGTGCGTGAGGGCGCCCATGCGCGCCGACGCCACGGCCTGGTTGGCGCCCTTGCCACCAGGACTTGCGAGAAACCCGCCGCCTATGATGGTCTCGCCGGCCTGGGGGACACGCGGGCAGCTCACCGAGAGGTCCATGTTGAGCGACCCAAAGACGATGACCTTCGACATGCGCCCTCCATCCTGTGCGCCGCGCGACGGCAACGACCGTCTGCGACGCGCTAGCTCTCCTGGACCTCTCCTGCCACGAGTCGATGGTACATGACCTGGTTGGCGGCAAGCTCCTCGGTATCGTCGAGCGGTTCGAGCTCCGCGATGCCGTACTTGCGCTCCATCGCGCGGACAATAAGGTAGTCGGCGACGCCGGGGTTCTTGGGAAGCAGGGGGCCGTGAACGTAGGTGCCCACCACGTTCTTGTAGAGCACGCCCTCATAGCCCGTGACGCCGTCGTTGCCGTGGCCGTAGAGCACGCGTCCCAGCGGGGTGACGCCCTCGCCCAGGTGCGTACGGCCGGCATGGTTCTCGTAGCCCACGATGGGCTGCGGCGAGATGGAGCTCTCTACCACAATGTTGCCAATGAGGCGCGGGTCGCCGTGGTCGGTGTAGAGATCCACAAGGGAAAGCCCCTCCACGCGCTCGTCGGCCATGAGGTAGCTCGAGCCTAAAAGCTGGTAGCCGCCGCACACGGCCGCGAGCACGCCGCCGTCCTCCACAAAGGCCCTGATCTCTGCCTGCTCGGCCAGGAGCTTGTCGCACACAATGCGCTGCTCGCGGTCTGAGCCACCGCCGATGAAGGCAATGTCCACGCCCGAGAAGGACGGCGTGTCGTCGACGTGGACCTCCATCACGTCCGGGGTGATGCCGCGCCACTCCATGCGACGGCGCAGGCACAGGATGTTGCCGGAGTCGCCATAGAGGTTCAGGAGCTCCGGATAGAGGTGGGCTATACGCAGCGTTCGGCCGCCCGTGGGGGTGAGCTTCTCTGCGACGTTGCTAGTCATGACGCTCACCCATCCCCTCGAGCTCTGCCTTGGCCGGCCACAGCGCAGAGTAGTTGCACAGCACGTAGAGAGGCCTGTCCAGCGGCACCGAGCCCAAACGGCCTAGGACCTCGCCAACGGTCTTTGCCACCGGTGCCTTGATGCCCGCGTACTTCATGCGAACCTGCACGTCGTTTGCGCGGTGACCGCCGGCAAAGGCGAGAAGGTCCTTCTCGGACAGAAGGCGCTCGAAGTCCACATCCCAGATCCAGGAGATGTCCTTGCCGTCGTTGAAGTCGTCGTTGATCACGAAGAAGACGGCCTTGGGACGGGTGTCGGTCTGGAGCAGCGAGATGTTCTGGTTGAAGCCCGTGGGGTTCTTGGCAAGGTTGAGGACAACCTCGCGCCCGCCAACCATGAAGTGCTGCAGGCGACCGTTCTCGGGATGGTAGCCGTCGAGTGCCGCCTGGAACGAGGCCGCGTCCACGCCCGCGAGGTGCGCCGCCGCGGCTGCCGCAAGCAGGTTATAGACCATGTAGACGCCACCAAAGCCAGCAGAGACGTGCGCCGTGCCGCCCTCGGGAAACGCCACGTCGAAGGCAACGCCGTGGGCATCCACGCGTACGTCGGTGGCAACAAAGTCGAGCTTGGGGCGCTCGAAGTCGCCGTTGGGACAGCGGAAGGCGCCCAGCTGGGCATAGGCGCGGTAGTCGTAGGCCAGCTCGGCTCCGCAAACCTGGCAGAAGCGAGCCTCAGGCACGCGGTCGGGCGGAAGGTGGAGATCCTCCCCTATCCCAAAGGCCAGGACCTTGGTCCCCGCCTTCTTAGCGCGCAGCGCCACGCCAACGGAGAGGGGATCGTCCCCACACACCAGAAGCGTGGTCTCGGGCGAGGCCGCAAGCGCGGCCACGATGGTGTCCTGCACGTGGTCTATCTCGCCCGCGCGGTCAAGCTGGTCGCGGAAGAGGTTGAGAAGCACCAGGTAGCGGGGGCGCAGCTGGGGCAGGATATGGACGGTCGAGAGCTCGTCGGCCTCCATGACCGCCCAGTCCGCACCGCTGCCGGGCAGCAGTGCCGCGGTCACGCCGGCGGCCATGTTGGCGCCGGCTCGGTTGCACAGCACCGTGCTGCCCGAGCGCTCGATGGCGTTTGCCAGCACGTTGTTGGTTGTTGTCTTGCCGTTGGTACCACAGACCACAATGGCGCCCTGCGAGAGCTTGGGCGCCAGGTGCGCTATGGCATTGGGGTCGAGCGTCAGGGTTACCCTGCCGGGCATCTGGGAGGCATTGCGGTGGAGCACGCGGCGCAGACCCCAGGACGTAAGGCGCCCCAGGCCAACGGCGCAGGCATTACGGAACCCCATGCGCTACGCCTTCCCGCCGCGGGTGGCAACCGGAGCCTTGCCATCATTGGCGTCCGCGGCTGGGGCGGCCTTCTCAGCATCCTTCTCGGCCTCTACGCTGCGCTTGTACTCCTCGGGCGTGAGCACGTCCTCGATGCGCAGGTTGACGCCCGCAACCTCCAGGCCGGTCATGCCCGTGACCTGCTTCACGATGGCCTTCTTCACGTCCTCGAAGACCTGCGGGGCGTAGGCCCCGTACTCGATGAGCACCGAGACGTTCACCTTGACGGCACTCTCGGGCGTGACCTCCACCGAGACACCCTTCGTGGTGTCGGAGGCACCAAAGGCGTCCTGGACGCGGTTGAGCCAGCTGCCCTTCATGCCCACCACGCCGGGCACGTCGCGCATGGCGATGGCCACGATCTTCTCGATGACACCATTGGAGAACGTGAGGGAGTCCTCGGAATCGGAGTCGTCCGCAATGTCGATATCCTGCCCCTCGACGGGCTCGGGCTGAGCCGCGGAGACAGGGGAGGCGACGATGCCCGCCTCTGCCGGCACCTCGGCACCCTGCGTGTTGTTCTCGGTATCCATGCTCACTCCTCTTGCTGTGGGCTACTGATTGCTGCGTGAAACGCCCCTGCGTTGCGGTGGCTAGTGCGTCTCGTGGTCCCGGAAGATCTTGCCCAGGGCGCGAAGGATCTTTGGGTCCCCATCTGCCTGCTGGCCAATGGCCACGCCAATGAGCACGAGAAGCACCAGCAGGAGCGTGCGCCAAAAGCCGATGGCCGCCATAACGATGGCAACGATAAGGCCGCAGACTCCGCCCAGGAAGGCGTTCTCGTGACCGGGGAATGTCCTGCTCACCCAGGCAGAGGCCCTGTTGACCGTGCTCTGGGCGCCTTGAGTGCCGGCGGATGACTCATGCGGCTCGCTCGTTGAAGCGGCATCTTGCTGGGCACTCGGCGTGCCCGACGCCTCGCGCCGCTCGTCCTGGTATTGCTGCGACTCCTCGGCCTCGACCTTGGCCCGCGGCGCCTTGGTGAACTCGTCGCTCATGGCTAGGCCTCCTCGCCCTTATCGTCGCCGTTATTGTCTGCAGTGCTGCTGCTAGCGGAGACGGACGCGCCATCGTGGCCCGCGCCCATGGGAACCGTAATGGCACCGTAGGATGTTACCTGTGGCTCGGGTGACGGCGCCTCCTCGCTGGGCGGCTCGGCGGCGGGCAGGTAGTCATCCGTCGCATAGTCCGTGGCAGCCGAGGCAGACGTCTGCGTGGTGCGCACGCTCACGTCACCCGCGGGCATGGCAGCGGCTTCCTTGGGCTCCACAAACTCGAGGCTCACGTCCTCGAGCTTCTCGCCGCACACGGCAGTGAGGCCGCGAACAAGCTCCTCGTGGAGTTCCGTGCCCTTCTGGACCACGTCGACGTTCTCGTGCGGCAGCACGCGCACATGAACACGCACGTGGCCACGCTTCTTGGCGCTCACAAAGACGCGGTCTGCCGAGCAGGTGCCATCCGCCTCGACCGTATGCTTTGCCTGAGATGCAATGGCGTCACGCGAGACCGAGATGGTTCCGCCGTCGACGCGAGTCACCTCGACGGTGCGCACGCGACGCGAGAGGATCGAGCGGAAGAGCATAACGAGCAGTCCCACTACCGTGATGAGAAGGAGCACTTCAACCACGGTGTAGTACTCCGGAAGCGAGAAGAGCGCAGAGGCCTGGGCAGTCCATGGCCCGAGCCACGTAAGCGCGAACGCCGCCAGGGACAAAAGCCCAGCCAGCGAGAAGACAAACATGCAGAAGCGCTTGAAACCACCCATGCGCAACTCCCCTGTCGAGCGCCGTTCCGACGATTCATCCGCCGACCTGACAAAGAAGAGCATACCCCTTTGGCGGGACGCTAATTAGAGCGCTCCGGAAGCGCCCCGGCCGACCAGCGACGGGTCGAGAGCCTACTGCCCCTGCGCCGCGTACTTGGCCTCGGTGGCCTCCTTGGCGGGGCGCCACCAGGACTCGTGCTCCCGGTACCACTCTATGGTCTGCGCGAGGCCCTCCGAGAAGTCCGTGTGGATGGGCCTCCACCCGAGCTCGTCCTCGAGCTTGGTGGGGTCGATCGCGTAGCGGCGGTCGTGGCCGGGGCGGTCGCGCACCCAGTCGAAGTCGTCCTCGGGGCGCCCCATCTGGCGCAGGATCTCGCGCAGGACCTCGACGTTGGAGCGCTCGCCGTTGGCGCCTATGAGGTAGGTCTCGCCCATGCGGCCGCGCGTGAGGATGTCCCAGACCGCGCGGGAGTGGTCCTCCGTGTGGATCCAGTCGCGCACGTTCTCGCCCGTGCCGTAGAGCTTCGGGCGGGCGCCGCAGAGGACGTTCGTGATCTGCCTGGGGATGAACTTCTCGACGTGCTGGTAGGGGCCGTAGTTGTTGGAGCAGTTGGAGATCGTGGCTCGCACGCCGTAAGTGCGGTGCCAAGCACGGACCAGCAGGTCGGAGGACGCCTTGGTCGAGGAGTACGGCGAGCTCGGCCGGTAGGGGTCGCCCGGCTCGAAGCGCCTCGGCTCGTCGAGCGCGAGGTCCCCGTAGACCTCGTCGGTCGAGATGTGGTGGTAGCGCACGTCGTACTTCCGGCAAGCCTCCAGCAGCCGGTAGGTGCCCACCACGTTGGTCCGCACGAACGGCTCCGGGTCGGCGATCGAGTTGTCGTTGTGGGACTCGGCCGCGAAGTGGACGATCGCGTCGTGGCCGGGGACCAGGCGGTCCAGCAGGGCCGCGTCGCAGACGTCGCCCACCACGAGCTCGACCCGGTCTGCCGGCAGGCCCGCGATGTTCTCGGGGTTGCCCGCATAGGTGAGCTTGTCGAGCACGGTCACGTGCACCTCGGGGTGGTTGGCCGCCACCCAGCGCACGAAGTTGCTGCCTATGAAGCCGCAGCCGCCTGTCACGATGATGTTGCTGAACTGCTCGGACATTCCGTCCTCCCTGTGTCGGGGTTGCGTTATCGCGCGTGCGCCCCGCCAGCCCGCGCACGTGCCCCTCGAGCTCCCGCTCCCAGTCGGGCATGGGGAAGCCCGTTGCCTCCAGCTTGGCGAGGTCGAGCGCCGAGTGCGCCGGCCTCGGGGCCACCGGGCCCCCGGCGCTCGCGTAGTACTCCGCGGTGGAGACGGGGCGGACGGCCTCCCCGTTGCCGTTCCTCAGGCCGAAGACCTCGCGGGCGACGTCGGCCCAGCTGGCGACCCTGCCCGAGCCGGTGCAGTCGTAGGTGCCGTACGGGGCGCGGGAGCCCAGCAGGTGGAATATGGCGCGCGCCATGTCCCGCGCGAAGGTGAGGCGGCCCGTCTGGTCGTCCACCACGGTGACCTCGGAGAGATTGTCGTCGGGGTCCGCGACGCGGTCGGAGAGGGCGGCCATGGTCCTCACGAAGTTGCGGCCGTCGCCTATGACCCAGCTGGAGCGCAGCACGTAGTGCCGGGGGCAGCCCGCCACGGCGAGGTCGCCCGCCGCCTTGGACTGGCCGTACACGTTGAGAGGCGAGAATGGCTCGGTCTCGTCGTGCACCTCCCTCGTGCCGTCGAAGACGTAGTCGGAGGAGACGTGCACGAGGGTGACACCGTGCGCCGCGCACGCGCGGGCGAGGAGCGCCGGGCCGGTCGCGTTGGCCCTCCAGGCGGCCGCCCTGCCCCCCGGGGTCTCCGCCCTGTCGACGGCGGTGTAGGCGCCGCAGTTGACGACCGTGCCGTAGAGGTCCCAGTCGTAGCGCGAGTAGGCCCCGGGGTCCGAGAAGTCGAACTCGTCGACGTCGCAGAAGTCGAAGGAGGACGCGACGCCCCTCTCCCCCGCGAGCGCCCTCACCGCGCGCCCGAGCTGCCCGTTGCATCCCGTGACGAGCGTCCTCTTCGGGGCCATGGGCACGACGTCCCTGAGCGCCGGGTGGTGCCTGTCCGCCTCGGAGAGCGTGGCCTCGGAGAGGGGGATGGGCCAGTCGATCCCCAGCGCCGGGTCGGCGAGGTTAACAAACGTGTAGGTCCTCTTCAGCTCCGCCGACCAGTGGGCGTCCACGAGGTAGGTGTAGGCCGTCCCGTCCTCGAGCGCCTGGAAGGAGTTGCCGACGCCCCGGGGGACGTATATCGCGCGGGAGGGGTCGAGGGTGGCCGTGAAGACCCTCCCGAAGGTCTCGCTCCCCTGCCTGAGGTCGACCCAGGCGCCGAAGACCGAGCCCGTCGCCACGGAGACGAACTTGTCCCAGGGCTCCGCGTGGATGCCGCGCGTGACGCCCCTCTCGGCGTTGAAGGAGACGCTGTTCTGGACCACGCGCAGGTCGGGGACCCCGAGGGCCACCATCTTTGCCCTCTGCCAGTTCTCCTTGAACCAGCCGCGGGAGTCCCCGTGGACGCTGAGCTCCACGACCTTGAGGCCCTCGATGCCGGTCTCCTCGACCCTGAGGTCCTTCTCGAACTCCATCTGGCGGCCCCCTCCCGCGCGCGGCGGGCGCGTGTGTTGTTCTATATTTTCCATCTGAGCTGATCCTGGAACTGCATATACTCCATT
>CAJMLD010000034.1 GCA_905214175.1 uncultured bacterium | reverse complement strand
ATGCAGCGATTGCGATTCCGCCGTCCGATAGACCACTTTTGTGCGAGATCCGCATCTCCATCTCATCATTGAAAATAGCTCGGAATCGCTTTGTGAGCTACGCCGAAGGCACAACATGCGTTCGCTCGCTGGTGGCTGATCTGGAAGCAATGGGTGCCATGTATGCAATGCTGAAAATTGGATCCTTGTCTTGAAGACTTTCGATGGAATAGCCCTCATGCAGCGCACGGGTACACACGACGAATTGTCTCGACGACGCTCTTGCATAGCGTTGGAAGGGACTAGCAAATGGATCGAATCCGTGTGATGGATAAGGCGCTTCGTTCCATGAGACAAGGGGACTGTCCCTTTGTCTCTCCCCCGCATCGCATACGTGGCACTTTATACCAAGGCACAAAAAGCCCCGCCGGAAGGTGGTCCCGGCGGGGCAATCATGCAGCGATGCCAAGCTCACGCGGCTTCGAGGCTAGTCCTCGCCGTTTGCAAGCCAGGAGAACATGGAGCGCACGCGCGCGCCAGTGGTCTCGATGGGGTGCGTGTTGATCTTCTCGCGCTCCTCGAGGAGCTTCTTGTGGCCGTTGTTGCAGTCGTCCACAAACTCCTGGGCGAAGGAGCCATCCTGGATGCGCTTGAGGATGTACTTCATGGCCTCACGCGACTTGTCGTTGATCACCAGCGGACCGGCGTAGTACTCGCCGTACTCGGCGGTGTTGGAGATGGAGTAGTTCATGAAGTGGATGCCCTTCTCGTACATGAGGTCCACGATCATCTTCATCTCGTGATAGCACTCGAAGTAGGCAAGCTCCTCGGGATAGCCGGCCTCGGTGAGGGTCTCGAAGCCAGCCTTGACCAGCTCGACCAGTCCACCGCAGAGAACGGCCTGCTCACCAAAGAGGTCCTCCTCGGTCTCCTCGGCGAAGGTCGCCTTGATGAGGCCGGAGCGGGCGCCGCCCAGTGCCCACGCGTAGGACATGGCGAGAGGCCACGCATCACCGGTGGCGTCGGTCTCGACGCAGACCAGGTCAGGCACGCCGGAGCCCTCGGTGAACTGACGGCGCACGATGTGGCCCGGGCCCTTAGGGGCAACCATGATCACGTTAACGCCCTCGGGAGCCTTGATGTAGCCGTAGTGGATGTTGAAGCCGTGAGCGAAGGCGAGGGTGTTGCCCGGCTCGAGGTTGGGCTCGATGAACTCCTTGTAGACCGCCGGCTGGGTCTCGTCGGGGGTCAGGATCATCACGACGTCGGCCTCCTTGGCTGCAGTCGCCATGTCGGTCACCTTGAGGCCGTGCTCGCGGGCCTTCTCAGCGGACTTGGAGCCCTCGCGGAGGCCGACGCGCACGTCGACGCCAGAGTCCATGAGGTTCAGCGCATGGGCGTGACCCTGAGAGCCATAACCAATGATGGCGACCTTCTTGCCCTTGATGATCGAGGGGTCGCAGTCCTTCTCGTAGTAGATGGTGACGGCCATGTCATGCTTCCTTTCGTTTGTGCCGTTTCCTTCTATGTTCATCCGCCGGTCAGCGGGTTGAACCGTGTGTGGGGCCTGGGCGCAGGTGCCGTCGCTGTGGCGCGTTCACGCCGTCGCGGGGGGTGCTACTGGTCGTGCCCGCGCGACATCGCAATCTTGCCGGTTCGCGTGAGCTGGCGGATGCCGTAGCTGCGGAAGAGGTCCTCGAGCGCGTCGAGCTTGCTCTCGGTGCCCGTTGCCTCCACCGTGAGCGTGTTCTTGCCCACGTCCACGATGTTGGCACGGAAGACGCCGGCGATCTCGATGATCTCGTGGCGGCGCTCCGGAGAGCACTGCACCTTGAAGAGGATGAGCTCGCGCTCGATGGCGTCATCCTCGGTGAGGTCCGAAATCTTGAAGACCGAGACGAGCTTGTTTAGCTGCTTGGTGATCTGCTCGAATCCCACGTCGTCAGCCTCGACGATGATGGTCATGCGCGAGAGGTTCTCGTCCTCGGTGGGGGCGACGGTGAGCGAGCCAATGTTGAACCCACGGCGGCTAATCATGCCAGTGACGCGCGAGAGCACGCCCGGCTTGTTCTCGACCAGCACGGAGAGGATGTGCTTCATCATTCGTCACCGTCCTTCTCGCCGTCCGCGGTAGCGGGGCGACCGTCCTTGCCAAAGCCCTTTCCGGAGACGCGCACGCCGCCAAGCGTCACGTCCAGGGCGCCAATGATGTCGTCGATGGGTGCGCCGGGGGCAACCATGGGGTAGACGGTCTGGTCCGTGGGGATCACCACGTCCAGAAGGTACGGCTCCTTGGAGGCGAGCATCTCGTCAAGCGCGCCCTCGACCTCTTCGGGGCGAGAGATGCGCTTGCCCCGCCAGCCGTAGGCGTCTGCCAGCTTCACAAAGTCGGGGACGTCGGGCAGCTTGGTGAATGAGTAGCGCTCGTGGTAGAAGAGCTTCTGCCACTGGTAGACCATGCCTAGGGCGCTGTTGTCGATGATCATCACCTTGACGGGCGCGTTCTCCTGGATGGCGGTTGCCATCTCCTGCACGTTCATTTGGAACGAGCCGTCGCCGGCGATGCAGACCACCTCGTCGTCGGGGCAACCGATCTTGGCGCCAATGGCAGCGGGGAAGCCAAAGCCCATGGTGCCGGCACCGCCGGACGAGAGGAACGTGCGCGCGTGCTCGCGGTGGATGTTCTGGTGCGCCCACATCTGGTGCTGGCCCACCTCGGTGGTGACGATGGATGCCTCGGGGTCCAGCTTGTCCGAGAGCATGGAGAGCACGACCTCGGGCGCAATCTTGTCGGGATAGTCGATGGTGCTGGCAAAGTCGTCGGTGTAGAACGGCCAGCGCTCGCGCCACGAGCAGACCTCGGCAAACCACCCGTCATCCACGGGCTTGGCGCCCTCCTTGTGCAGGCGCTCGTTGAGCGAGGCGAGAACCACCTTGGCGTCGCCCACGATGGGCACCGTGGGGTTCACGATCTTGCCGATCTCGGCAGGGTCGATGTCGATGTGGATGATCTTGGCGTGTGGCGCGAACTCCGAGACCTTGCCGGTCACGCGGTCAGAGAAGCGCGCGCCCACGGCGATGAGCAGGTCGCACTCCATGACGGCCATGTTGGCGTACTTCGAACCGTGCATGCCCACGGGCCCCAGGTTGTGCTTGTTCGAGCAGGGCATGGCGCCCTTGCCCATGAGCGAAGTCACCACGGGGATGTCCATGGTCTCGGAAAGCTCGACCAGCTCCTGGCAGGCGTGGCTCGTCACAATGCCGCCGCCGGCGTAGATGAGCGGGCGCTTGGCCTTCATGATGAGCTGCGCGGCCTGCTTGACCTGCCGCGCGTTTCCGCGGTAGGTGGGCTTATAGCTGGCGATGCTAATGGAGTCGGGGTAGTGGAAAACCATCTGCGCGCCAGAGAGGTCGCTGGGAATGTCGATGAGGACGGGGCCCGGGCGGCCGGTGGAGGCGATGTAGAACGCCTCGCGGAAGGTGCGCGTGAGGTCGTCGGTCGACTGCAGCAGGAACGAGTGCTTCACGATGGGCATGGTGATGCCCACGATGTCGGACTCCTGGAACGAGTCGGTGCCAATGACGCCGCGTGTGACCTGGCCGGTGATGACCACCAGGGGAACGGAGTCCATGTAGGCGGTCATGATGCCCGTCACGGTATTGGTGGCGCCGGGGCCAGAGGTGACGAGAACAACGCCCACCTTGCCCGTGGCGCGGGCATAGCCGTCGGCCATGTGCGTGGCGCCCTGCTCGTGCCTAGCCAACACGTGGTGGATGCGCTTGGAGTCATAGAGCGCGTCGTAGATCTTGATGGCCTGGCCACCGGGGTAGCCGAAGATCGTGTCGACCCCCTCGCACTCCAGGCTTGCGATGATCGCCTGGGCGCCGGTCATGGTCTTGCCCTCGTACTCGGAGTGCGACCCCATGCCAAAGGGCTTGCCTTCGATGGCGGTCTGCTTGCGCGCGAGCTTCTCGGCGACGGACGCCGCGTGGCTGTCGGTGTTCGTCATGACAGGTATGCCCCCTTGTCTGCACTGGTCACGAGCTTGGAGTAACGGGAGAGCACGCCGGTGGTGTACCTGGGCGCGGGCGGCTCCCAGGCAGCGCGGCGACGCGCCAGCTCGTCCTCGTCGACAAGCAGGTCGAGCCTGCCCGCCTCGATGTCGATGGAGATCTGATCGCCCTCATGCACCAGGGCGATGGGGCCGCCGGCTGCGGCCTCGGGGCTCACGTGGCCAACGCAGGGGCCCTTGCTCGCGCCGGAGAAGCGGCCATCGGTGATGAGCGCGACGGACTTTGCCAGCCCCATGCCGCAGATGGCGGAGGTGGGGGTGAGCATCTCGCGCATGCCGGGGCCGCCGGCGGGACCCTCGTAGCGAATCACCACGACGTCGCCGGGGTTGATCTTGCCGCCAAAGATTGCCTCGCAGGCAGCCTCCTCGGAGTCGAAGACGCGCGCCGGGCCGGTGTGCTTGTACATGCTGGGATCGACGGCGCTCTTCTTGACCACGCCGCAATCGGGTGCGAGAGAACCGCGCATAACCTTGAGGCCGCCATCGGGGGAGTAGGGGTTGTCGATGTGGCGAACCACCTTGCCGTCGACGGGCGGGCACTGCTCGACCCACTCGGCCATTGTCCCGTGGCAGGTGTTGGCCGTGAGGTCAAGGTGACCGGAGCGGCCAAGCTCACCGATGATGGCAGAGACTCCGCCCACGTCGTTCAGGTCCTGGATGTGGAGCGGGCCGGCGGGTGCCAGACGCACGATGTTGGGCGTGGCCGAGCAGGCCTTGTCCCAGTCGTCCATGGTCACGGGGCAGCCGGCCGCGTGAGCGATGGCCGTGAGGTGCAGCATGGTGTTGGTCGAGCCACCAAAGGCCTGGTCAAGTGCCATGCCGTTGTGCACGGCGCGAGCGTCGATGATCTTGCGGGCGGTGATGCCCTTCTCGAGCAGCTCCATGACCTTCATACCAGCGTGCTTTGCCAGGCGGATGCGCTCGGAGTAGACGGCGGGGATGGTGCCGTTGCCGGGAAGCGCGATGCCCAGGGCCTCGGCCAGGCAGCAGATGGAGTTGGCGGTGAACATTCCCGAGCAGCTGCCGCAGGTGGGGCAGGCGGTGTTCTCGAGCCAGTGCATCTCGTCCTCGGTCATGGTGCCGGCGGTCACTTGGCCCACGGCGTCAAAGAGGCTGTTGAGGTCGGTCTCCTCGCCGCGGCGACCGCGGCCGGCGAGCATGGGGCCGCCGGAGACCAGTACGGTGGGGATGTCAAGGCGGCAGGCGGCGATGAGCATGCCGGGGACGATCTTGTCGCAGCTGGGGATGAGGACCATGGCGTCAAACTGATGGCCCTGGATGGCGCACTCGACGGAGTCTGCGATGACTTCTCGGCTGGTGAGCGAGAAGCGCATGCCCTCGTGGTTCATGGCGATGCCGTCGCAGACGCCAATGGTGTTTACCTGCAGCGGAGTGCCGCCGGCCATGCGGACACCGGCCTTAACCGCCTCGGCGATCTTGTCCAGGTGGATGTGGCCGGGGATGACCTCGTTCTGAGACGAGACAACCGCCACAAGCGGGCGTTCAAGCTCCTCGTCCGTGAGACCGTCGGCCTTGAGCAGGCTTCTGTGTGGAGCGCGGGCCAAGCCCCGCTTTATGGCATCGCTTCGAAGTTCCATGGTCACCTCTCGCTTCCTGCACAACCTATTCCATGTGAGAAATGCGATTTCAGGTGAGACGTGGTGCGTTCTCCCGATGCCCGTTACGGTGGACTCCGGCCCGAGGTAGTTGCTCGACCGCCAGCGTGGGGGGTGTCCCAGCGGCGACGCGCGTTCTC
Organism: uncultured bacterium; assembly: GCA_905214175.1. Classification (GTDB taxonomy): domain Bacteria; phylum Actinomycetota; class Coriobacteriia; order Coriobacteriales; family Atopobiaceae; genus Tractidigestivibacter. Next base: position 5,576 of record CAJMLD010000034.1, on the reverse strand, counting down.
CCGAGCAGCTCGAGGGAATGTTCCTTGCCAACCACCACGGGTTCTCAATTCGCCCGCTCACTGTGGGATGGAGTGGCAAGTACTCGCCCTGTCATCGCATTTGCTCTGAAACTGTGCGGTAGATTCTACGCTATCTAGTGGTGACGTTTGGTAACGAAGTTGAAAATTACGACGTGGCTTTGTTGAGGTAAACGGCAAGGATTTACTGGCGAACGGTACCGATTGTTGGAGTGAGGGTAGCGCCCTTGGGTGGCGTCCGGGCCCAGGCAGCTTTGGCCTTCTCGCCTGCGTCTCCGCTCCCGCGACGGTATACTTGTCTGAACAAGTTGACTTCCCACCGGAGCTATCGCACCGTCGCGCATGAAGGGAGACGTCCGCCACCATGAGCGAGGAGTACAGAAAGGCCCTCCGTCGCGGCGAACGCGACCTGCGCCGTGACGCATCGGCCGGCGTCTACCCCTACCTGCCTGCGCTCGACTCCGTCCTTGCCCCCGGGGACACCGTTGGAGAGGTGCACCTGGGCACCATGGAGATTCCCCTCGACATGGTGGCCGGCACTCGCACCGAGGGTCGTCAGCGTTCCTTCTCGCGCACCTTTATGCCCGTGCTCGCGCCCACCACGGAGTTCGCCGCAAAGTGGTCGAACCTCTACACCATCCAGACCACGGAAGGCTTCCGCGATCCCGTCAAGGTCTACGAGTACATGCATCGCTTCTACGTCGAGGAGGGCAACAAGCGCACCTCTGTGATGCGCTACCTTGGCGCCTACTCCATCGAGGCCGAGGTCACGCGCCTGCTTCCGCGCCCGTGGGACGCGCCGGAGCGCCGGCTCTACGGCGAGTTCCTCGAGTTTTGGCGAGCCGTGCCCACCTACGACATCGAGTTTTCCCGCGAGGGCTCCTACCGGCGCCTTGCTGCGCTTCTCGGCCGCGATCTGGGCTCCCCCTGGCCCGATGACGCCGTTCGCGAGCTTACCGCAACCTACCAGTACTTTCGCTCCCTCTACCAGCGCGCGGGCGGATCACACCTGGACGTAACCTGCGGCGACGCGCTTCTCGCGTACCTTAGCTACTTCCCGGACGAGCGCCTTCTGGACACGCCGCCCTCCATTGTGATCGAGCGTCTTGGCCGCCTGTGGTCAGAGCTCGCCCTTGCCGGTCCGCGTGAGGACGTGCTGCTGGTAAGCGAGCCCGAGGCGGACCCCACCTCCCGTGGCGGCGTTCTCTCGCGGCTCTCGTACCGCACGCCCTACTCGCCAGCCAACCCGCTTCGCCTGGCGTTTCTCTACGAGGGGCCCCTTGCGACCTCAAGTTGGGCGCGCGCCCACGACGCCGGCCGCCTTGAGGTCGAGAAGCACTTTGGTGGCACCGTGCAGACGGTCGCGTACGATGACTGCTCCTCTCCAGATGACTTCACGGCCGTGGTAGACGCGGCTGTCGAGCAGGGCGCGCGGGTGATCTTCACCTGCTCGCCCACGCTTATGGCGAGCACGGCCAAGGCGGCCATTACCCATCCCGAGGTGCGCTTCCTCAACTGCTCGTGCAACCTGCCGCACAGTCGCGTGCGCTCCTACTACGGGCGCATGTACGAGGCAAAATTTGTGACAGGCGCGCTTGCCGCGAGCTTTGCCACCAACCACCGCGTGGGCTACCAGGCTAACGTTCCCATGTTTGGTTCGGTGGCCGAGATAAACGCCTTTGCTATAGGTGCGGCGCTGGTTGACCCCAAGGTCAAGGTGCGGCTGGTCTGGTCGACGCGCGGCGGCGACTCCCTCTACCACCGGATGGCCGACGAGGGCGTCACCGTGATGTCGGGCTCGGACGTTACGGCGCCATGGGACGACCCACTTGCGCTGGGGCTCTACCAGATGGTTAACGGGCGCGTGCACAACCTTGCCCTGCCGGTGTGGAACTGGGGTCGCTACTACGAGCTCATTGTCCAGGGGCTTCTCAACGGATCCTGGCAGGGCGGGGGCGACGCTGAGCGACCGCAGGCGGTAAGTTACTGGTACGGCATGTCGTCGGGCGTCATTGGGCTGCGGCTCTCGGACGATCTGCCTTACTATTCGCGTAAGCTTGTCGAGCAGCTTACGTGCGGCATCGAGCGTGGCGTGCTCGAGCCCTTTGCAGGAGAGCTGAGAAACCAGACGGGCATGGTGCAGCCGGATGGTTCTCCCAGGCTGAAGGAGCAGGACGTGGTGTCCATGGACTGGCTCAACGACAACGTGGAGGGTGTCCTTCCCGACAACTGGCACCCCGTCGACGAGACGTCGGTGGCCGGCGGTGTGGCCGGGGGGCCGATGGCTGGCGTTGTCGCCGGCGGCGTAGCCGGGGGGCCGCTGCTATGAGGATCCTTGCGATCGCCGACATCGAGGAGCGCATGCTGTGGGACAACTTCAGGCGCTCGCGTTTCGAGGGTGTCGACCTTGTTCTGGCTGCGGGCGACCTCGATGCCGACTACCTCGAGTTTCTCGTCACCATGCTCACGTGTCCCGTGCTCTACGTGCACGGCAACCACGACGAGGGCTACCGGCGCAAGCCGCCCCTGGGATGTATCTGTGTGGACGACTCCGTCTACGTGTACCGCGGCCTGCGCATTGTTGGGCTGGGCGGCTCCATGCGCTACAAGGATGGCACCTACATGTCCACCGAGCAGGAGATGCGCCGTCGTATCCGCAAGGTCGAGCCGAGCATCCGTCTGCTGGGCGGCTTTGACGTGCTTCTCGCCCACGCTCCCGCACGTGGGGTGGGGGATTTGGACGACCTGCCGCACCGCGGCTTCGAGTGCTTCAACGTGCTGCTCGAGCGCTGGCGTCCCGCCCTCATGGTCCACGGTCACGTGCACGCCAACTACATCGCGGACTTCTCGCGCGAACGAGATCTTGCCTGCGGAACGCGGGTGGTGAACGCCTTTGGCCACGTTGAGCTGGATGCGCCCGAGCCGCCCCAACTCTCATACGGCTGGAAGGAGCACCTGGTCAACAAGCGTGCGCTGCGCAAGAGCGACGGCATTGCCTCGCACGAGGAAGGGGTTCTCGGCGCCGGGCAGTCCTACGGGCAGCGGTGGTAGGCTACTCTCTTGTGATGCTGCCCGGCGAGTGGGCAGCCCTTCGAGAGGGGATGTCGCCCATGTCCGTCGAGAGCGTCCGAGCGTATCTGGAGCCCTTTGGCGTTGCTGAGAAAATCATCGAGTTTGACCAGTCGAGTGCCACAGTGGAGCTGGCCGCGCGCGACCTGGGCTGCGAGCCGGCGCGCATTGCCAAGACAATGGCTTGCGTGGTGGGGGAGGGCGCCGTTCTTGTGGTGTGCGCGGGCGACACAAAGCTCTGGAGCTCTGCCTTTAAGCGCGAGTTTGGGACAAAGCCGCGCTTTGTGTCGCCCGACAGCCTGCCGCAGATGGTTGGCCATCCCATGGGCGGCGTCTGCCCGTTTGCCGTGAGACCAGGCGTGCGCACGTATCTGGACGTTTCGCTGCGCCGCTTTGACCTCGTGTATCCCGCGGCGGGAAGCGAGAACAGCGCGATTGGCCTCACCCTTCCCGAGCTTGAGCGCTGCTCGGCGTCGCAGGGCTGGGTGGATGTGTGCAAGGACTGGCGAGAGGAGATCGCATGACGTACGACTTCACATCAATTATGGAACGACACGGCATGGATGCCATTGCGGTCGACGCGCTGGGCTCGGGCGGCATGGCTCCGGACGCGCCGGCGGAGGGCTTCGACGCCATTCCCATGTGGGTCGCCGACATGAACTTCCCCACGGCACCCTCCATCACGCGCGCCATGGCGGAGCGCATCCAGCATCCCGCGTTTGGATACTTCTCGCCGCGCGATGAGTACTACCAGGCAATTATTGACTGGCAGTCTCGACGAAACGGCGTGCGCGGCCTGGCGGCTGACCACATTGGCTACGAGAACGGCGTGTTGGGCGGCGTTGTCTCCACGCTCACCGCCTTTGCTGCGCCGGGTGATGCCGTTCTTCTCCACAGCCCAACCTACATTGGCTTTACGCATTGCATAGAGGAGAACGGATATAGGATTGTGCTGTCGCCGCTGGTCAAGGACGATCAGGGCGTCTGGCGCATGGACTATGAGGACATGGCCGCCAAGCTGGAGGAGAACCACATCCACGTGGCGGTGTTCTGCTCGCCTCACAATCCCTGCGGGCGCGTGTGGGAGCGTTGGGAGCTCGAGCGAGCGATGGAGGTCTATCGCGAGCATCGCTGCGTGGTGATCTCCGACGAGATATGGTCCGATCTGGTGCTGCCGGGGCATACGCATGTACCCACGCAGTCCGTGAGCGAGGACGCCCGCCGGCGCACGGTGGCGCTCTATGCGCCGAGCAAGACCTTCAACCTGGCGGGACTGGTGGGAAGCTATCACATCATCTACGACGACTACCTGCGCGATCGCGTTGTGGCAAAGAGCAAAAAGTCCTGCTACAACTCGATGAACGTGCTTTCGATGCATGCGCTTATCGGCGCATATGGCCGCGAGGGTGAGGCGTGGCTCGAGGAGCTGCTGCAGGTACTGGACGGCAACGTCTCCTGGGCGTGCCGGTATATCCGCGAGCACTTCGAGGGCGTTCGCGTGAGCAAACCCGAGGGGACCTACATGCTGTTCCTTGACTGCAGCGAGTGGTGCGAGGCCCACGGGCGCGACATCGAGTGGCTTGAGCATGCTGGCTGGCGCGTGGGCGTTGATTGGCAGGACGGCCGCGCGTTCCACGGACCCTGCCACGTGCGCATGAACCTTGCGCTGCCGCTTTCTCGGGTGCAGGAGGCGTTTGAGCGCCTGGATCGCTACGTGTTCAACGCGTAGCTGCGGGGATGCGCGCTGTGGCGCCAGAGTGGCGCCGGGGCGGCGCCACAGCAGCGACCTCGTACGCACTTGCTGCGGGAACTGCCCTTGTGGCGCCAGATTGGCGCCACAGCGGGGGTTTCCGCAGGACTCGCTGCCAAAAGTTGCCCTCCGGCGCCAAAACGGCGCCACAGTGGTGGTTTCGTACGGAGTTGCTGCCAGAACGGGCCTTGTGGCGTCAGAACGGCGCCAGCGCGGCGACGCCAACGGGGCACCATAGGGCGCGCTTCCCGCCGCAGCAGCTCTGCACGCCACCCTACGCCGCAAGACCTGCGATAACGCTCACCATCGCGATAATAACGCCCACGATCGACTCGCCACCCAGCACGCCGGAGGCAATGACCACGCCGGCCTCCTGCGCGTCGGCCTCTTGCGCCGCGCGCTCGTCCTCGGGCAGGCTGGCCGCGCGCGCGGCACGAACGCGGCCGATGACCCACTTGAGCGCGGCGCCAAGCGCAGCGGTGAACGACATGTAAAACGGCAGGTAGACGCCAAGCCCCAGCATCATGGCCGGCAGCCCCGCCCAGTAGAGCGCGATGCCCGCCGCAAGGCCAATCACAAACGCGGGAACGCTGGGGATGCCCGAGACCATTGTTGCCACCACGCTCGCCTGCGCCGAGACAAACTCCTTGCCCAGCCCAAAGGCGTCCGGTCCATATGCCTCCATGCCTGCTTCCAAAGCTGCGTCGAGGGATGCGTCGTCGCGCACGCCACCGGACAT
>CAJMLD010000033.1 GCA_905214175.1 uncultured bacterium | reverse complement strand
GCACCATACATGCTCCTCGCCCCAAGCCGACACACCATGGCAGAGCATCGCTACACCGACATTCACGACTTCTACCCCGGCAACACAACGACCGGCGACGGCGCGCGCTTTGTGGAGTACCTCGAGGGCATCTACGTTGGCTATCGATACTTCGAGACGGCTGCCGCAATGGGGACAATCGACTACGACAGCGCTGTGACCTTTCCCTTTGGCTATGGTCTCTCGTACACGCGCTTTGAGCAGTCGCTGCTTGACTGCCGTGTGGACGGCGAGAATGTCGTGCTTACCGCAGGCGTCACCAATGCCGGGCAGCTCTCGGGCAGGGACGTTGTCGAGGTGTACGTGGATGCCCCGTGGGATGGCGCCGTCGAGAAGAGCGCTGTGGCACTTGTCGCCTTTGCGAAGACCGGCGAGCTTGCGCCGGGCGAGTCCCAGACGCTCGAGTTGAGCTGGCCGGTGCGTCAGATGGCAAGCTGGTCTGCGACAGATGGCTGCTGGGTGCTTGCTGCCGGCTCGTACCAGGTCTCCCTTCGCACGGATTCCCACCATGTGGTCGAGACGCGCGCGATTGACCTGGACGAGAAGCGCTACAAGACCGATGACGCGACGGGGGCAGACGTTGTCGCTCGCTTTCCGGACCTGGACGAGTACTTCGATAGCCTGGCTGCCTTGGGGGCGGATGGTGCCCCGGTGCTTCTCTCCCGCAAAGATATGGTGGGGAGCTTCCCGGCGCCCGCACAGGACAAGACCGCAGCCTCGGTGGGCGTGACGCTTTCCATGTACGATGCGGAGGCGGAGGACGACGGGACGGCGACGGCGCCACAGACCGGTGCCCAGAACGGGGTCTCGCTCATCGATCTGAGGGGCCGCGATTTTGACGATCCCCTGTGGGACATGCTTCTCGACCAGCTGAACCCTGGGGATATGGTTGCCCTCGTATGCACCAACGCAGGCGAGAAGATCGACTCGGTTGGCAAGCCGGCCACCGACTGGGACGACTCGCCTGTGGCGATGGGTGGCATGGAGCGCGGCGGCTCGCACTGCGTGTGGCCGAGCGAGTATCTGGTTGCAGAGACCTGGGACGTTGACCTGCTGCGCAGTATGGGCGAGGCCGTAGGGGAGGAGTCCCTCTCGTCTGGCATCTTTGGTTGGTGGAGCCCTGCCATCAACATGCACCGCTCGCCCTTCTCGGGCAGGAACTACGAGTATTACTCAGAAGACCCGCTGCTTACGGGGTCTCTTGCCCGAGCCATGGTGGACGGTGGCGCTTCGCGTGGGATGGTCAACATGCTCAAGCACTTCTGCGTGTACGACCAGGAAACCAGCCGCAGGGAACATCTGTGCACCTGGGCCACCGAGCAGGCCGTCCGCGAGATGTACGCGCGTCCGTTTGAGATGGTGGTCAAGTCGTCTGCGCGGCATGCGGTGCCCGTGCTGGATGCGTCGACGGGAGAGCAGGTCCAGTCTAAGGTGGAGGTGCCCCTCTCGATCATGAGCTGCTACAGCTTTCTGGGGAACACCTGGGGCGGTGGACGAGAGGACCTTCAGACCGGGCTGTTGCGTGACGAGTGGGGCTTTGACGGCGTCGTGCTTTCGGACTATAGCGTGGACGACTACTACATGAACCACGACCAGGGGATTGCGGCCGGGACGGACCTCATGCTTGCGACCGCTGCCACGGGTACCGTTGCTGATCCGAGAAGCGCTCTTACCCTCACCAACCTGCGCAGGTCGGTGCATCGATACCTCTATGTGGTGGCGAACTCCAACGCCATGAACGGAATCCCGCCGACCGTGAGGGTTACGTATTCGAAAGGATAGCGAGAGGCGCTGCGGGGGCCCTGCGGGTCGGCCGTTGGCGCCATAGGGCCGTTTTGGCAGCAGATGCGTACGAAGTCGCCCCTGTGGCGCCGCTTTGGCGCCACAGGGGCAGTTCCCGCAGCAAGTGCGTACGAATTCGCTGCTATGGCGCCGTTTTGGCGCCGGAGGGCGCGTTTCCGCAGCGACTTCGTACGTAACCCACGCTGTGGCGCCGTCGCACCTGCCGCCGTCGCACCTGCCGCCGTCGCACCTGCCGCCGTCACGCGCGAGGAGGCTCGCCGCCCATCTCCCAGGAGCGGGCGCTCTCGCAGGTGGTGTGCAAGGTGACCAGCAGCGTGTCTGCCGTGGGGAACCACCTGGTAGAGAGAACCCCCTCGCCGTGGTTTACGTAGACCTCGACGGTTGAACCGTCCACCAGCACGCGCAGCTCGCGCAGCGTTGCGAGCGGCATCACGCGCTCGGTTCGTCCAACGGCGGCCTTCTCGTCCGCAAACGCCATTCTCAGCAGCCCCTCGTCAGCGGAGAAGGAGAGCTCCAGCTGGCCGTCCAACCCCATCTCGAGGTCGCCCTCGATACCCAGAAGCTCGATGTCAGCGTGGTGGTGGGGGAGAATTGCGCCCACCGCGGGGTTCACGGGCTGAGCAAAGCCGTGAAGGCCGTCGATTTCGGCAACCGGCCACTGGCGGAGAAGACCGTCCGCGCCAACCGTGACCTCGCGCGGCACGGTGAGGCAGTGGCACCAAGCGAGCCCGTCTGGCGCAGAGGTGTACTCCGCATCTGGCATGCCCATCCAGCCAATGAGGATGCAGCGGCCCTCCTCGTCCTCAAAGACCTGCGGCGCATAGAAGTCGAAGCCCCAGTCAAGCTCGACAAAGCTCGTCTCGTCCACCTGCGCGGTATCAAGGACGCCCTGCGGCAGCGGGAAGTATCCGGCCTGGTAGAGGTTCTGCCAGCGCGTGGGCTCGCTGGGCAGTCCCTGCGGGCACACAACAAGGTAGTCGTGGCCGTCAATCTGGATCACGTTGGGGCATTCCCACATGTAGCCAAACGTGTGCGCGGACTCAATGCGCCCGCGGTACGTCCACGCCACGGCATCGCTGGACTCGTAGAGAAGAACGTCTCCCACGTCATCCGAGCGACGGGCGCCAAGCACCATGTAGTAGCGACCGTCCTGCTCCCAGACCTTGGGATCGCGCACGTGGCGCGTGAGGTCGGAGGGGTAGTCCTGGGGGCGGAGCAGGATTTCCTTCTCCGAGAGGGAAATGCCATCCTCGCTTGTGACCATGATCTGGTTGGCGTCGCGGCCGGTGTGGATGTGGTCGCCCTCGTACTTAACGTTGCCGGTGTAGTAGAGGTGCAGAAGGTCGCCGCCGTTGGGCGCACCGCCAGCCACCACCAGCGCGGAGCCAGAATACACGCCATCGGCATCCTCGGGGATGGAGGGCACGAGGGGCTCCCCCAGATCCTCCCAGTTCACCAGGTCACGACTGGCAAAGTGGCCCCAGCCCTTCTTGCCGGGGGCTGGCCAGTCGGGGGCTGCCTGGTAGAAGACGTGGTAGGTGCCGTGAAACTGGCACAGACCGTTGGGGTCGTTGAGCCACCCCCGGCGCGGTGCCAGGTGAAAGTGGGGAGTCCAGCGCTCGTGCGTGGTGGACATGGGTCTCCTCTCTGACGAACCTTTATTGAACGCGAGACGGGCGACCGCCGGAGGCGACCGCCCGCATGGGCATGCTAGCTGTGCCTAGCGCGTGGCAAGTGCTGCGTCACCGGCCTTGACCTCGCCGGTTGCAAGCTGGTCCACTGCGGCGTATGCGTCGGTGTTGGTGATCACGAGCATCGTGGTGGCTGCCTTGCCGGCCTCCTTGATGGTGCCAAGGTCGGCCTCCATGAGGACGTCGCCGCGCTTGACGTGGTCGCCTACCTTGGCAAAGGGCGTGAAGGGCTCACCCTTAAGCTCCACGGTATCGATGCCAATGTGGATGAGGATCTCGGCGCCGGCATCGGAGAGCAGGCCAAGGGCATGTCCGGTCTCGGCCACTACGGTCACCGTGCCATCAACGGGCGAGACGATCTTCCCGTCCTTGGGCTCCACCGCGATGCCCTTGCCCATGACGAGAGACGCGAAGACGGGGTCGGAGACGTCTGTCAGCGCGATGGCTGTGCCGGTGGCGGGGGCACCGATGGTCTCGGCCTTGGGAGCCTCGACGGTAGCGGCGCCGCTCTCCTCTGCTTGGAGGGCGCGCGCCTCGTCGGCGACGGCTGCGGTCTCGGCGACGGCCTTCTCGGCCTTGGAGGCGTCTTCCTTATCGCGGTACAGCGCTGAGGAGATGCCAAAGGCAACACCAAAGGCGACGGCGAACATGATGATGTACTGGATGGGCTGGGCGATGCAGAGCAGGATGCCAAAGATGCCCGTGACACCAGTGCCGGATGCGGCCAGGTTGAAGATGAAGCAGCAGAGGGCGCCGCAGGCGGAGCCAATCATGCCGGCCACGAAGGGCTTCATGTTGGGAAGGTTCACGCCAAAGATTGCGGGCTCGGTGATGCCCAGGAGGCAGGAGATGCCGGCGGGAACGGCGAGCGACTTGGTCTTCTCGGAGCGCGTCTTGAGGGCAACGGCCAGGCAGGCGCCGCCCTGGGCGATGTTGGCCGAGCTGGCGATGGGCAGCCAGTAGGTGACGCCGTACTGCGCGAGCATCGATACGTCGATGGCGGTGTACATCTGGTGCAGGCCGGTCACGACGGAGGGCGAGTAGATTAGGCCGATGATGATGTAGCCAATGCCCAGAGGCACCTGGAGGAGGAACATGAGCAGGCCGAGGATGTTGTTCTCAAGCCAGACGAAGATGGGGCCAACGAAGAGAATCGTGATGTAGGCGGCCAGCGAGACGGACAGCAGAGGCGTCAGGAACAGGTCGAACATCTCGGGGACCACCTTGTGGAGGCGCTTCTCGAAGAAGCAGAGGATCCACACGCCCACCAGGATGGGGATGACGTGGCCCTGGTAGCCCACCCAGTCGATGCTATAGAGGCCGGGAATCACGTCGAGGGTGATCATGGTGCCGTCGGCGATGGCGGTGCTGGCGCTGTAGGCGTTGATGAAGTCGGAGCTGATGAGCAGCGCACCGAGGGAGGCGCCAAGGTAGGGGTTGCCTCCAAAGACCGTCGCGGCGGAGAAGCCCAGGAGGATCTGGAGGTTGGCGAGGGCGCAGGCGTTGATCAGCGCTGCGATGCGCCACCACACGGATGTCTGGTCAAGCGAGAAGAACCCGGCACCGCCGTCCGCAACGGGGGTGCCCATGTAGGAAAGCGCCCCCATGATGCCCATGAGCATACCGGATGCCACGATGGCGGGGATGATGGGCACAAAGACGTCCGAGAGGACCTTGATGGCACGCTGGAACGCGTTGCCCTGGTTGGCGGCAGCCTCCTTGGCCTCTGCCTTGGACGCTGCGGTGATGCCGGCCTGCTTGATGAACTCGTCGAAGACCTTGTCGACGGTGCCGGTTCCAAAGATCACCTGGAGCTGGCCCGAGGCCTGGAAGTTGCCCTTGGCGCCAACGACGTCGTCGAGCTTGGCCTTGTCGATCTTGCTGTCGTCCGCGATGACCAGGCGCAGGCGGGTTGCACAGTGCGCCGCCGAGACGATGTTGCTCGAGCCGCCAATCGCCTCCAGCACCTCACGCGCCGCTTGAGCATAGTCCAGAGCCATGTGGTCTCCCTTCTCCATACCGCTCACATGAATATGGAACCGTTCTCATAGCAGATTTCATAGAGTAAGTAGTTACTTGAACTAGTTCTCTATGAAATCGTTCTCACATCGTCAATGGTAGTCATTGCAGGCCGTTGCAAATGTGGAATACGAGAATAACGGTGAGTGGTCGAGATGCGGCTGCGAGCGGCAAAAGCGCCCAAGCGCCGGCCCCGGCGCTCGCACTAGCGCGAGCTCGTGCGAGCGTATATCTCGTAGCCCATGCGCAGCTCGCGGGGAACGCCGTCGTCGTCGGTCATGGCCTCGACGAGCATCTTTGCTGCCTCGACGCCGCTGGTGAGGTAGTAGAAGTGGACGGTAGTGAGGCTGGGGGTCATGATCTTGGAGAGCTTGGAATCTCCCACGCCTGTCACCTGGACGTCTTCGGGGATGCGCTTTCCGTATTCGCGCAGGCAGGTCATGGCGCCAAAGGCGATGTCGTCAGTGGCGCAGACGATCGCGTCGACATCTGGCACGGCGTCGAGGATCTTCTCGGCGCAGAGGTACCCGGAGTCCACGGAGAAGGTGGCGCTTTGCTGCGCCTGCGGGCTTACGGCAACGTTCATGCTGGTGCAGGCGTCAAGGAAGGCGCGGTGGCGCTCCTGCCCGGCCGCCACGTCCTTCTCGTAGACGCCAATGTAGCCAGGGGTGTGAGAGGTCTTGAGGATGGATCGCGTGAGGTCATAGATCGCGTGGTAGTCGTCCTGGTAGACGCAGGAGTGGCCATCTAGCCGCTGGCCCAGAATGACCACCGGGATGTTGAGCGAGTCCAGCGCCTTGTGGTGTGCCGGCGTGAATACCGTGGCTATGAGGATGATGCCGTCGACCTTGTTGCGCTCGGCAAAGAGGTTGAGGTAGTCGACCTCGACCTTCTCGTCGTTGTCAGTGTTGGCGAGAAGCACCTGGTAGCCGTTCTGGCCGAGCACCTTGGTGATGCCGGCGACCATGCGGCTTACGGAATGGGAGTTAATCTTGGGGATGATGACGCCCACGAGCTTTGTCTTGCCCGTGCGCAGCGTGCGGGCCTGCTGAGAGGGGATGTAGCCGGTCTCGTTAATGACGCGCGAGATGAGCTCGCGCTTCTCCTTTGAGACATAGCCGTCGTTGAGGTAGCGCGAGACAGTTGCCCGCGAGACTCCCGCGAGTTTTGCAATCTCATTGATGTCCACGTTTGCTGCCCCCCGCATGCACGCGTTTCCCCTACGCAATATGAGAACGATACCAGATGGCGATGGACATGGCCGGACGAATGCGGTGAGGGGCATGGGGTAAGCTCTTGGACGGAGTGTTGCGACACGTGACTGGCTAGGAAGGGTGCATGCCATGCTGATGGAGGACGCGCGCGAGCGCATTGTTGCCTACGGGAAACGGATTGCCACGGAGGGTCTTGCCGTGGGGACGAGCGGTAACCTCTCGGAGTACGACCCCGCTACAGGCCTCATGGCCATTAGCCCCTCAGGGCTGGGGTACTTCGAGACCACGCCCGAGGACGTGGTGGTGCTCCGCTTGGACGGCAGCGTGGTGGAGGGGAGTCGCCGCCCGTCCTCAGAGGCGCCGCTTCATGGCGAGGTCTACCGTCGTCGGCCGGCTGCTCGCGCCGTGGTGCACACGCACTCGCCGTATGCGACCACGCTTGCGGCGCTTGGCGAGCCCATCCGCGCGGTGCACTTTACGATTGCGGACTCGGGTGCCGAGGAGGTGCCCCTCTCGCCCTATGTCACGTTTGGCACGCCCGAGCTGGCTGCTTCGGTGGGAGAGACCTTTGGCGAGCACCCCGAGACAAACGCGGTGCTCATGGAGAATCACGGTCTTGTTGCGTGTGGTCCAAGCATGAGCGCCGCCTTTGGGCTTGCTGTTAACCTTGAGTTCGTCTCCCGAATCCAGTGGCAGGCGGAGTGCGTGGGCACGCCGCGCGTGCTCTCGGGCGAGGAGGTCATGGGCGTCTCCCGGCGTTTCGAGACGTACGGACAGCCTGCCGGAGGCAAGGCATAGGGGCTGCCGTGGCGGGATTTTTCTCCCCGGGAGTTTAATCCCGGATGGGATTTTTCTCCCCGGGAGTTTAATCCCGCCCCAAAGGAGGAACGTGTGATTGACGAGATGTACAAGAGCACGTGGCCGTTGCGATTTGACTCTGAGGGATGTTTCCGGGTGCTGCAGCTCTCTGACATCCAAGAGACCTCGCACGTGCGAGACGACACGACGGCGCTTCTCCGTGCGGCGCTCGACGAGGCGCAACCAGACCTCGTGGTGCTCACCGGTGATCAGATAAAGGGTTACGCAATCGAGTTTGCGCTGGGCGAGAGCGCAGAGCGCGCCCGTACGGTGGTGCGGAAGATTTGCTCGCCCATGGTCGAGCGGAACATTCCCTTTGTGGTCACCTACGGCAATCACGACCGCCAGTGCGGCGTTGACAACGAGGAGCAGGAGAGCTGGTACAAGGCAATCCCCGGATGCGTGAACGGCATGGTTGCCGCCCGTGAGCCCCGTCTCTACCTTGGGGCCGGTACGCTTGCCGTGCCCGCGCTCTCGCATGATGGCGAAGACATTCGCCTGGCGGTGATTGTGGCGGACTCCGGCGCGGGCTCGGGAAGCGACGGCTACGACCCCTTCGATCCAGAGAAGACCGCTTGGGTAACCGGCTGCGCGCAGGATCTTGCGGAGCGCGCCGGGCATCGTGTCCCCTGTATTCTCTACCAGCACATTCCGCCCGTTCAGGTCTACGACTGCCTTCGCGACGCCTGCGAGGGCGAACACGGCGTCCCCGGGTTCCGCACGCACTATCAGCCCGGTCGCACACTTGTTCCCGTCGATGACCTGCGCGTCTCCGGGGGACTTCGGGAACCCGTGTGCAGCCCCGACATCGATACCGGCGAGGTGGCCACCCTTACGCGCGAGGGGAGCACCTTCGCCATCTACTTTGGCCACGACCACAAGAACACATTGGTCTCGCGCTACGGCAGCCTTGACCTTGGGTATGCGCCGTCTGCCGGATTTGGCTCCTACGGGCCGGGTACGGCGCGTGCGGCGAGGCTTTTCTCCTTTGACGAGAAGAACGCGGCCCTCTACACCACGCGCCTGCTCACGTACGCGGAGCTTGTGGGCTCTCGCACGGAGCGTCCGCTCACCGATTGGGCCTCCGAGCGCGTGCCCGTCTCGACGGAGGAGGCTCGCGAGGTGGTGCGGCCAGCGCTTCCGGTTCTTGGTGCGGCAGCCATTGCGGCGTTTGCCCTCGGTGTGGCAAGGCGACAGAAAAGGGGCAAGTAGATGGCAGAGAAGCCAGTTGAAGAGGACGGCGAGGAGCCCGGCAAGAGCAAGTCCGCCGGACGAAGCCTCACCAAGCTCAACATGCGCCGGACCGTTCTGGTGACGCTGCCCTTCATGGGGGCGCTCACGTTCTGGCAGGCCTACGACGGGCTGGTGCCACTCATGTTCAAGAACACGTTTGGCATGGGAGATACGCTTACCGGCGTCTTCATGTCGCTTGACAACGTGCTTGCGCTCTTCATGCTCCCGCTCATGGGCGCGCTGTCCGACCGCACGACCACACGCTGGGGTAGGCGCACACCGTTCATCGTGGTGGGAGCGCTTCTCGCCGCAGCGCTCACTCCGTTGATTGCCGTGGCAAACGCGATGCGCAACCTGCCGCTCTTTGTTACGGTGCTTATAGCGACGCTTGTGGTTCTCTCAATTTACCGTTCGCCGTCCGTGGCACTTATGCCCGACGTCACTCCGCGTCCGGTGCGCAGCAAGGCCGATGCCTTCAACTCGCTCATGGCCGCAGTGGGTGGCGTGATTGTGCTTGTCGCCATTGCGCTTCTCGTCCCCGCCGTGGAGAACCCGGACTACATACCCGTCTACCTTGTCATCTCCTTCATGCTCCTGGTGACGACCATCGTCTTCATGGTGTTCTTCCGCGAGCCTAGGGAAGTTGCGGCGATGCATCGCGAGAGTGCCGAGCTGGGCATTCCCGAGGACGAGGTTGATGCTTCGGACGAGGGAGGCAAGGAGCGCGAGACGGACCCCATCAAGCGTCGCTCCCTTGTCTGCGTGCTTGTCTGCGTCTTCTTCTACTTCATGTCGAACAATGCCGTGACCAGCGGTATCTCGCGCTATGCGGATGTGGTGTGGGGGATGGCGGGAGGCTCGTACGCGCAGGTGCAGACTGTGGCGACGCTTGCAGCCATTGTCGCCTACATGCCCATGGCCGAGCTCTCCTGCAAGATTGGGCGAAAGGTCACGACCTACATTGGCATTGCGCTTATGGTAGTGGCCCCGCTGCTCATCTCGGGCACCACGGGTTTCTCGGCGATTATCTACGTGTGGGTTGCCCTCTTTGGCATTGGCATGGCAACGGTCTCGCTCACCGTGTATCCCATGATCATGGAGCTAGCGAGCGCCAACTCGACGGGGCGCTATACCGGGTTCTACTATACGGCGAGCATGTCCGCGCAGGTGGTGACCCCTATCCTCTCCGGTGCCGTCATGCAGTTTGTGGGCTACCAGTACCTCTACATCTACGTGGCCATCTGTGCGGCAATATCTGCTGTGCCGTTGCTGTTCGTGAAGAACGCGGACTCGCTCACGATGGACGAGGTGCGTAAGCGCCAGGCTGCGGCGGAGGAGCGCTAGGCGAGTTCTCCGAGCCGAAGCTGTTGCTGAGAAGGCCCCCGGGGCGCCGGTTTGGCGCCACAGTAGGGGTTTCGTACGTAGTTGCTGCGGTAACGCACCCTATGGTGTCAAAGTGGCGCCACAGGGCCGGTTTGGTACGCACTTGCTGCGGAAACGCACCCTATGGCGCCGAAACGACGCCACAGCGAGGGTTTACGCAGTCGCTTGGCGGAGCCGCATCGCAAAAGAAGGGCCGTCGGCATCCAAAAGACGCCGACGGCCGTTGCCTTCCTATTGGCGCGCCGAGAAGCTGCCGAGAAGCTACAGTGCGCAGGACCAGCGGATGTTCTCGTCGTCCAGCTTGCTGGGATCGAAGTCGTCCTCAACGAGACGGGGCCCCTTGAAGCGACGGTCGCGCACGACCTTTGCCGGAACGCCGGCAACCGTGACGTCATGCGGAACGTCATGGACCACGACCGAACCAGCGGCGACCTTTGCGTTATCGCCCACGGTAATATCGCCCAGTATGATGGCGCCGGCACCCACCATCACGTTGTTGCCAAGCGTGGGGTGACGCTTGCCGCCGTGCTTGCCCGTCATACCAAGGGTAACCCCCTGGTAGAGGAGGCAGTCATCGCCGATGATTGACGTGGCGCCAATAACCACGCCAATACCGTGGTCAATGGAGAAGCGTCGGCCAATCTGCGCGGAGGGGAAGATGTCCGCCCCCAGCTTGCGGCGCGTGCGCTTGGCGAGAAGGAGCGCGAGGCTCCTCATGCCGTGGGTGTAGAGCCAGTGGTGACGCCTATAGGCCCAGACGATATGGGTGCCCGTCGAGTAGAACACGATGTCCCAGATCGAGTTGGCCGCCGGGTCGCGCTCGAGTGCTGCATGGGCGTCCTCGCGCATGACCTCGAAGAGCGACATCTCGTCAACGGTACGGGTGTCCTCGACAGAACCCGCTGCGGTGGCGACGCCTGTCGTTGCCGTGGCCATTAGAGGTCCATTGAGAGGTAGCGCTCGCCGGTGTCGGGAAGAATGGCGACGATTACCTTGCCTGCGTTCTCGGGACGCTTGGCAAGTTCGACGGCCGCGGCGACGGCGGCACCCGAGGAGATGCCAACGAGCAGGCCGTAGTCGGCCGCGAGGCGCTTCTTGGTATCGATGGCGGTTGCGGAGGCAACGGGGACTACCTCGTCGACAACGGAGGCGTCATACGTCTTGGGGACAAAGCCGGCGCCAATGCCCTGAATCTTGTGGGAGCCGGCAGGCTTGCCCTCGAGGACAGCGGACTCTGCGGGCTCGACGGCG
>CAJMLD010000032.1 GCA_905214175.1 uncultured bacterium | reverse complement strand
CAAGATTGCGGCGACCTGCGGAAACGCAGCCACCGCCTAAGAAATAGCGATAAGCTCCGCCAGCGGAAACGAAGATGACACTTGAGGAGTTCCGCGTACGAGAAGGAATGTGCCCTCCAGCGCCAGATTGACGCCGGAGGGCACAAGCGTACATGCAGAGACGCGCAATGAGTGAGCTACTGCGCTAGGCGCGCGCTTACCGCAGGGACAAGGTCCGCCGCAGGGACTTGAGCTTGCTCGTGGGTCTCCATGTCTCGCAGAGTCACGGCATGTGCCGCCACCTCGTCGGGCCCAATGACCACGCAGACACGGGCTCCGAGCTTATCAGCCTGCTTGAACTGGCTCTTGAGGGAACGGCCCTGGTAGTCGGCTTCGGTGCGCACGCCCGCCTGACGCAGTGCAAGCGTTGCCGAGAAGACCGCTTCGCGCTCCTCAGCCGAGGTCCCCGCCACGTAGACACATCCGGGTTGAGGCGTCTCGAGTGAGCCACCCTGTGCGGCAAGCGCCAGAGCAATACGCTCGAATCCCACGGCAAACCCAATGCCCGGCGTAGGCTTGCCGCCCTCAAGCTCCATGAGCCCGTCATAGCGACCGCCGCCGCCGATGGCGCCAACGCCGCCATCCACGGCCTCGACCTCGAAGACCGTGCGCGTGTAGTAGTCAAGCCCGCGAACGAGCGTGGGGTCCTCGACATAGGCGACGCCTGCGGCATCAAGATAGCGCTTCACCTGCGCATAGTGCTCGGCGCAGTCGTCGCAGAGGTTGTCCTTAGCAAGCGGAGCGTCGCGCATGACCTCGCGGCAGTGGTCGTTCTTGCAGTCAAAGCTACGCAGCGGGTTGATCTCCGCACGTTCCAGGCAGTCCTCGCACATCTCGTCCGCGTGGTCGAGGATGAACTTGCGAACTTTCTCGCGATAGGCAGGACGGCAGGCGGCGTCGCCCATCGAATTGATGGAGAGGCGCAGGCGAGAGGGATCGAACCCAAGCCGCTTGTAGTACTCCATGAGCATGATGATGCACTCGGCGTCTGCCGCCGGATCTGCGGCACCAAGCCACTCGACGCCCACCTGGTGGAACTGGCGCAAACGCCCCTTCTGGGGACGCTCACCACGAAACATTGCCTCGGCGTACCACAGCTTCGCGGGCGCAGCACCCTGGGGAACCATGTTGTTCTCCACAGCAGCGCGCACCACGCCAGCGGTACCCTCGGGTCGCATGGCCAGCCGCTGCTTAGGCTTGAGGCCGGCCTCAGAGCCCTGCTCGAGGAGGTTCTCGAAGAGCGCGCCGGAGACCACGCGGAACATCTCCTTGCGCACGACATCCGTTGACTCGCCGATGCCATGGACGAAGGTGTCCACCTGCTCGATTGCGGGAGTCTCGACCATGTCGAAGCCATACGCACCAAAGAGGTCGCGTGCCACGTCCTGCATGTGCTGCCACGCGCGCATATAACCGCCGAAGAGGTCCTCGGTTCCCTGAACCCGCTGTGCCATGTGATGCTCCTTCCACGCCGTCTGGGCGCATCTGATCGCGGCCACCAACGGTGCGTCCCGCGCGCCGCCTTCCACGACCATGTTCGGGTTGCAAGTATAGCGCCGAGAAACTACGCAACGTTTGTGGCTGAGAGGTACACCACGCGACCATCGATGCGCGAGGTCGCATCGGTCTGAATATCAATGTCCGCCCCGTCTGCAATGACGACGGTCCCTCGCACAACCGAGCCATTGGTGAGACGCAGGGTTGGCATGCCGGCGGCAACGTAGACTGCCGCGGCATGAGAGCTTACTGACGTGACCCCATCAAGAGAGAGGGTCACATTGCCGCATAGCTCTGCAAGGGAACCCGTTGAGAGAACTTGCACGTCAGCGAGAGACACGTCGCTGCCAGACCCTTCGACGAGCACTATCGTCCCTGATGTAGCTTCGAGGTTCCCGCGCTCCATCGTAACCATAGCTCCGTCCACAGCAGCGATGGCGGTGCACTTCTTGCCAGAGGCATAGGCGGAGGCGTCGCTCAGTCGTACCAACGAACCCGAGCCATTGCACGCAAGTGCGACGGCTCCCTCGCCTCGTGCGGAAAGCGTCGACGCGGATGCGACATTCGCCGCTCCTCCACCAGAGACACTCAATGCCGGCGATCCAGCGGGATCAAGCGAGATGATCGCCGAGCCCCGCGCCGAGAGAGATTCTCCATCACCCACGCGTACGGCTGCCCCATCAGACGTAGAAGCGACGACCTCACCTTCGAGCTTGCGTGTCGTGTCGCTACTCGTGACGCCCTCATCGTCACGAGGGCCACCCTCAGAATCTTCCTGCTCCTCCGAGACATAGGCGGCCGCAAGCGAGAGGGACGCGGGCTGGTCGGGCAGGGGCTGCATGTGCGGCTCCGCGGGATAAGGTATGGTTGCTGCGAACTGAGTCTCATTGCGGCTGTCGGGGTCATCCCGCACTGAGACTCGCTGTGCCGCCTCCCTGACGAAACCCGCATGGTCTTGCTCCGCGGCAGTGGCCTTCGAGGGGACTACGCCCAGGACTGCCGTGAGGGCAAACGCCGCCGCAAGCATGCAGGCAGCCTTGGAGAATCGAGATGTTTCGGCGACGGGACGCCTCCACCAGCGTGCCACCTGCGGTGTGGTACTTGCGTTGTCCGACAGAGGCGCAGCTTGAACCCACTTGGCTTTAGATGATGCCTCATTGCGCATATGGGACCTCCTTCCGCTTGTACGGCGCCGTGGTACCGCCTTGCGAAAGAGTCTTCCCCTGCGCCGAGCAGCCGCAGCATCACGTACCCATGCGCCACCCCATGGGAATGACGTTGCGCGAAAGCTGAAAAGGCCGGAGACTCAAAGCCCCCGGCCTGTCTTTGTTACTGGTCCGAAGAGGGCCACAAAATCTGCAGGGCTCGGCCTAGTGCTGCTGGTCGTGCCAGAGGCCCGCCGCTTGGAGCACCTCGAGCGCGGTGTGCTGAGGCTGCTCCGCGGTGGACGCGGGACTACGATACTGGGCCATCATCTGCTTGAAGAGAATGGCAGGTGCCGGCGGAGTGTAGGTAACGGCATTCGCGCCGGCCTCGACCGTGGCACGCGTAGACTCCTCAGTACCGCCGCTCGATGCAATGATGGGCACGTCCGGAAACTTCTCGCGAATCTTGCTCACGATGGCAGGCGTGTCCTTGCCGCCTGCAACGTTGATGATGGCGGCACCGGCGTCGATGCGTGCGGCGATATCGGTGTCGGCACTCACGACGGTAATGACCGTTGGGATATCGATGGCAAGCGAGACTGCGCGGAGGTTGACGTTCGAGATGGGAGAGTTGAGCACAACACCCATGGCTCCCTGGCACTCCACGTCATGCGCGAGCGTTACCGTGCGAACACCGCGCGTAGTACCGCCGCCAATACCGCAGAACACCGGAATGCTTGCCGCATCGATAATGGCCTCCGAGATGGACTGCTGCGGCGTGAAGGGGTAGACGGCAAACACGGCGTCTGCATCACAGTTCTTGATGACAGCAAGGTCCGTGGTGTAGACCAGCGAACGGATCTTGCGACCAAAAATCCTGATGCCACTCGCCTTCCAGGACTCTTCCGGCATCTTGAGAATCTTGTGCCGCAGCCGTGCCTGGATAATCGGCGCTTCCTTCTTCGCGGTAGTTGGAACCACGACGGGCTCGGTGACGTTTTCCCCCATTGGTACAACCCCCTCAACAGTCACATGCGGCATTGCGCGTGAACTCACGCAACCCGATACTACCCATTGGGCACGCCATCCGTTCACGTGTTTCCCAGCGTTTTTTGCATTGTACCAACAGGGTAGATGCCGGAGAAAGGGAGCGGCCGCACGGACTACCCATGCCAATTTCCCAGGCCAGTACGCTAGGATTAAACCATCAATTGTTGAACCCAGAAAGGACCTCCTCATGGCACAGGGCAGGCTCCGCTCAATTGTCCGCCGTCTCAAGGACCGTATAGCGCTCAATCGCCGCGCCTTCATCCTCTATTCAATTCTCAGGGTGCTTGTCCTCCTCACGCTCATTCGTTGCATCATGACCCAGCGCTGGGAGGGCGTAGCCATCTCGATTCTGGTGCTCGTCCTTTTCTTGGTCCCCTCCATCCTGGAGGACAAGGCACGCATCGAGATTCCCGGCCTTTTCCAAGCAATCATCTACACGTTTATCTTTGCCGCGGAGATCCTCGGCGAAATCGATCACTACTACGTGCTGATTCCGGGCTGGGACACCGTCCTGCACACGCTTAACGGATTTCTCTGCGCAGCCATCGGCTTCTCACTGGTCGACCTCCTTAACCGTTCGAGCAAGAACATCAGTCTCTCCCCCGTCTACGTGACACTTGTTGCCTTCTGCTTCTCGATGACCATTGGGGTGCTGTGGGAGTTCGTCGAGTTTGGCTTTGACACCTTCCTGGGAATGGACATGCAGAAGGACACCTTTGTCACAAGCATCTCTTCCGTAGCGCTTGACCCCACCAACGAGGGAAACCGCGTCCAGATACATGACATCGTGACAACCGCAATTACCACGGCAGCAGGTGACACCACGACCATCAACGGCTACCTCGACATTGGGCTCATCGACACTATGAAGGACCTGCTCGTGAACTTTGTCGGAGCGTTGGCGTTCTCCGTTGTTGGCTACCAGCACCTCAAGAGAAACGAGAGCGGCAACTGGGCGGAGGGCCTGCATGTACGACCAGTGCCCACCGAGCAGTACCAGGAAAACGAACGTCGGCTCGACGAGATGGAAGCGGAGCGTGCTGAAAAGAAGCGCCAACGCGAATAGGTGGCCCTTGGAACCACCACCGCGACCAACCCCTCTCAAACATGCCCCTGGTACTTACAAGATGTCCTCCATGGGAACCCTGCCGTTGACTATGGCACCCGCGAGGCCACGCTCACGAAGCATTCTCGCTATTGCGATAATAGGATCGGGGTCAACCCCCATTACAACGGGCGCTTTTGCCCCAATACCATAGACAACCTCTGCAAAGCGTGACCTTGGGTCAACCTCGTCGTTATCCCAGGCCATTACGATATGTGCGAGGTAGTCCTTCCAGTTCACATACGAACGCTGTGCTAAGCGGGCGTCATCATCCCAGGAAGAGCGCACCTCCTCCATGTCTACGGGCACGAGAAATGATCGATAGTCCTCGTGCACGACGTCTGCAAGCCCGTCGATGTAGAACCACCTCCCGCTGCAGCATTGGTAGGGATGGCGATCCCCGCACAGCACTACAAAGAGGTCACCGGTATGTATGGGAACACGAGGCAGGCAGAGCATGTCTCCGTCCCTCGATGGAAGCTCGGGACCCGCATCCCTCACCGCTCGTTCCACCCCATACATGCCAAAGTAGAGGTTGTTCCACTCGTCGAACGCCTTACGGATGCCAGCCGCCTCTGCCATGCAGCTGACCTTAACCAAACTCTCCTGATACCCAGACATCAGATTGCCCCCAAACCTCACGCAGCTGACAGGAGGCCGACCGTCGCCGACCACGCTCGAGCGTTGCTCGCAAGGGAGAGGTGCGCCATCACGTGCCAGTGGGGGCCTCCGGGGTGGCTTCATCCCTTGCGAGCTCATCGTACCATGAATGAGAACGTTTGTTCCCGTCAAATTCCTGACAGATTCGTGCCCGCCAGGGACGGAATGTCATGCGCGGACGCATCGGGCCACGAGCGCACGCGCTCGTGCATGCCCTCGACGTCCAGTACGCCAAACGCGAAGCCCTTGCGCACGAGCTCGTCGGGCACAAAGCCGTCGTACTTGTCGAATCGGGGCACTTCGCCGGGATACACCAGCTCCATGGGATCGAGCGGGCGTTCGGCCTCCTCCTTTACCACGCGGTAGAAGGTAGGTGCGTCAGCTTCCATGCTGAACTGCATGAAGTACGGACGAGAGGAGTCAAGCCCCTTGAGGCCGAGTCTCCCCGCACAGCGAATCTTGAGGAAGCGTTCGAGGGCGAGAAACGCGTAGCTTCCCAGCCACGGCAGGAGGCACCACGAGGTCCCACCCACACAAACCAGGGGCTCTGCGGCCAGGTGGGCCAGCTCTGCCACATGGCGGGCCTGCGCCAGCCGCGCGCGAGCGTTATCCCGCAGGTAGGGATAGTCGCGCGTCTCGCGCAGCACGTCTCTCATGCGCTCTAGCACGCGCGTGTTAACATCCCCGGCGCACATGCCGAAATAAGCCGGAACCTTGCCCTTCACCTGCGTGCATTCGATGAGGTGCCGCTTGTAGTCGATCTCTTCGATCACCCAGACGGCGCCTGCGATGGCGATGCGCTCCCCTACCGGCGGCGGCTGCACAATGGTCCCCAGCTCCTGGGACTCCGAACGGACGGTGAACTCCTCGTCATCTGCGAAGGTGGCGTAGAAGCGGAAGTCGTTCGTCACGCGCTCGCCAGCAAGCCCCACGATGAGACCGCCCGTCTCGGTGCGCTCGACCTGGTCCGTCTCGACAAGATGCCTAAGCAGCGTACGGTAGTCGTCTGCCGTCACGCGATGGAAGGGCGAGAGCGTGAGCACGCGTCGGGCCAGGTCTGCCGGCGAGAGCTCACCCGTCGAGGCAAGCGTTGCCATGGTCTGGTGGTAGAGCAGGCTATAGGGCAAGCCGTCCAGCTGTGGCGGCTCAACCCAGCGCTCCTCAAGGTAGAGCTGCACGAGCGCGATTCCCTGCAGGAGCTTCCAGGGAACGGTCTCGGGGAGCAGCGCCCTGGCCTCGGGCTCGTCCTCGCGCATCACGAACCACATCTCGCTTGGCTGGCCGCGCCTGCCGGTGCGCCCCATACGTTGCAGAAACGAGCTGACCGTGAAGGGGGCGTCTATCTGGAATGCGCGCTCAAGGCGACCGATGTCGATGCCAAGCTCGAGCGTCGAGGTGGTGACTGTGGTGAGGTTGGTGTCCTCGTCGCGCATGAGCTCCTCGGCCGTCTGTCTGAAGCTCGCAGAGAGGTTGCCGTGGTGGATGAGAAAGCGATCGGGCTCCCCAACTGCCTCGCAGTACTGACGCAGCGTTGTTGTCACCGCCTCGCACTCCTCGCGCGAGTTGGCGAAGACCAGGCACTTGTGACCCCGCGTATGCTCGAAGACGTAGGCAAGGCCAGGGTCGGCAAAGACCGGAGCCCTGTCCGTGGGGGCCTCCGGATCGGGCTGGTCTGTCTGTGGCGCCGTGCTTGCAGAGACGTCCTCCGCGCGTTCTTCTCGGCTGGGGATGCGCTGCTCAATTGCTGACGTCTCTGGCACCTCGTACGCCGCATCCGCGGAAACCACGCTTTCTTTGTGTCCAAGCCCGTCCTCGCCACGCTCCGGCGCCTGCGGGCCGCTCACGTAGAAGTGCTCCATCGAGAGACGCCAACGCTCACGCGGGGCATCGAGCCTGGGGATGACGCATCCACGATCCGTGCCCGCAGAGAGGTATGCACCAGTTGCCTCGGGGTCACCGATGGTGGCGGAAAGCCCAATGCGCCGCGGCACCACGCCCGCAAGGCGCGAGAGGCGCTCCAGACAGCAGAGCGTCTGGCCGCCGCGATCGCCGCGAAGGAGCGAGTGGACCTCGTCGATCACAACAAAGCGCAGGTCACCAAAGATGCGCGGAATCGCATTGTGTCGGTGCATGAGCATGGACTCGAGGGACTCGGGCGTGATCTGCAGGATGCCCGAGGGATGCTTGAGCATCTTGGCCTTGTGCGACTGGGAGACGTCCCCGTGCCAGTGCCACACGGGAATGTCAGCCTCGGCGCACAGATCCTCAAGACGCAGGAACTGGTCGTTTATCAGCGCCTTGAGAGGGCCGATATAGACACAGCCCACCGAGGCGGGCGGATCCTCCCAGAGCTCGGTAAGAATGGGGAAGAACGCGGCCTCGGTTTTTCCCGAGGCGGTGGAGGCGGTGAGCAGGACGTTCTCATCGGTGTTGAAAATGGCGTCTGCAGCAGCGACCTGCACGGCTCGCAGGCTCTGCCAGTCGTGGTCGTAGATGAAGTCCTGAATGAACGGTGCGTAGCGGTCGAATGCGTCCATGGCGGCCTAGATGTCGAACTCGGCAAACTCGTCGCTCGCGGCCGGCGCCTGCTCGCCGACCGTCCCCGCAGATGACACCGCGCCCTGCTCGGCCGGCGTCTTCACTGGCGAGGAGAACTGACCGCTGCCGAGGAGCTGCTCGACCGTTACCCCAGGGTTCTGCGACAGGATGTCGAGCATCTCGACAAAATCGCGGATGACCTCGCGCGGGGTGAGGTGGGTGTCCGCGCCCACGCGACCGTACTCGGTCTCGAGGAAGCGCACGAGTTCGTCTTGGGTGATTCTCCGCTGGTAGCCAAAGAGTCCCGCATGGATGTCCGCGAGCTTCTCGACAAGAACCAGCAGCTCCTCATGAGTGAGCGGCTCGAGGAGAATGACCGGCGCCAGCATGTCAACCAGGCCATCCTGCGAGAAGCGACCCTGCGTGAGGCGGCTCCTCAGGGCCTCGTAGGAATAGAGGCCGCGCCTTCTGTCCTCCACGGCCTGCGGTGTGCCGCTCATGATGATGCCCAGGTGGTGGGCCTTGCCCTGGAGTGTGTCGTTGTACATGGTGAGCACCTTCTCGTAGTTGTACTGCCTGCTCACCGCGTTGGGAATCTTGTAGAGGTTCACTAGCTCGTCGAGAAGGATGACAAGCCCCTTGTAGCCGGCCCCCACCAGGACGGTGGCGAAGACCTTGAGGTAGTCGTACCAGTCATCGTCACCAATAACGATGCTCACGCCAAGCTCATGCCTGGCCTCGGTCTTGTTGCGATACTCACCGCGGAACCACTTGGTGACGTTGGCCTTGGTCTCGTCGTCCCCCTCGAGGTGGGCGCGCCAGTACATAGTGAGGAGCCGCGCGAAGTCGTAGCCGTGAACAAGCTCCTGCACCGATGCCATGGTGCCCATGATCCGCCGCTCCATGGCGTCTGCGAACGCCGGGTCATCCGGGGCAAGGCCGTCCTCGAGCGTCACCTGAGACTGCACGTTGGAAACCCAGCGATCGAGCACCAGGTTGAGGGCGCCTCCCTCGGGCCTAGTCTTGGTGCTGAGGTTGCGAATGAGTTCGCGATATGTGGCGAGGCCCTGGCCGCCCGTGCCCTGGAGGCGACGCTCGGGCGAGAGGTCAGCGTCTGCCACGACAAAGCCCTGGCCCATCGCGTGGTTGCGTATGGTCTGGAGCAGGAAACTCTTTCCGCTGCCGTAGCGCCCCACGATGAAGCGGAAGCTCGCCCCGCCGTCGGCCACCAGGTTGAGGTCGTGGAGAAGGGCGGTCACCTCGCGATCGCGGCCCACGGTGATGTAGGGCAGGCCAACGCGCGGCACCACGCCGCCCTTGAGGGAGTTGATGATCACCTGCGCGATGCGCCTCGGCACGCGCGGGGCCTGCTCTGGGGTTGCTTGCGTCATGGCTGTAGGTATCCTCTCAAATCTTGCTCGTAGTCCTCGACAAGGGTGGGCCCGTCGTCGCCAAACTCAAGCACCGTGTCCCCAACAAGGTCAAAGAGCTTCTCGTTGATGGAGTCAACGAGCATGTCGACGGACGTACCGGCTGAATCCGGCACAACGTCATGGGCAAGAAGCGCGTCGAGAAGGGCGCGCTCCTGGTCGGTGAGACAAGAGAGCGCCTCTGCGGGCTGGGCAGCGGGTTCCGGCACCGGGGTCGCTGGCGCGGTGACTGTGGCCACTGGTGCGGGCGCAGTGGACGCCGGCTCTGCCACGGCTTCTCCTGGCACGTACCCCTCGCGTTCCTCGTCCACCAGCAGCGCCTCGCGCGTGACCGCCGCGGCGCTGCGAATGCTGCCCAGCTTGGAGAGGTCGACCTTGAAGCGTCGGCGTTCCGCCTCCTCCTCGAGCTTGCGGCGCGCCTGGCTCTCCTCAACAACCATCTTCTCCAGGTAGCGGGGAAGCTTCTGCTCCTTGAGGGGATGCCCGAATTCCCAGTCGATACGCATCTGACGGTCTATGGCGCGCAAGAGGCGCGCGAGGTCGCGACTGCGCTCGGTGGTGGAGTAGGCAAGTCGCTCGGTCCAGCGACCAAAGCGTAAGCTCACCATCTGGCCAGGGCATACGCGAATGGTTCGCTCGGGACCCTCCCAGCCGTGCTCGAGCGGGACGCCTGCAAGCGGCGTGAACGGCCATGACGTGCGATAGCCCACAAGGCCGTCGATCCAGCCCGTCTTCCTGCGACGATTGCAGTGGACCACCATGCGCCGCGCCACGGAGGCGGAAACGGCGGCGAAGGACTCCCTGTGGGCGCGCACGAAGGGCGAGCGAAAGACGTCCAGGGTCGACACGCTGCTCATTGCCACCATGACCTCGTCGTCTGAAGGGGCGGCCACCTTCTCTGCCGACTGCTCTTCGAGCAGCCCACGCGAAAGGAGCTCCGCGCGCTCCATTGCCCGCAGCGTCTCGACCCCGGCGCCAAACGAACGGTCCCCCTCGGACACGGTCTGGGTAGCGTCAAGTCCCATGCAGATGGCATAGTCGCGCTCCCAGCGTCTGAGGTCCATGGTCACGCTGGGGCCCATGCCTCGCGCGTCCTGCTCGACGCAACGCTGCTCGAGCTGGCGCAGCGCGGCGAGGACCTCGGCCCCTGGCGTAGCACCCACGCCGTTTATCAGCTCGAAGGCAAGAATCGTGACATAGGAGGCAGGAGCGTCGAGCGCCGTACCTCGGCGCCACTCGGAGCGCCACGTGAAGTAGCCACGCAGCTCGCGATTTCCAAGGTCCTTGTAGGTTGGCAGGTACCGATAGGGATGAAAACCCTCAAACGGGAGGCTGTCCTCGAAATCTGCCGCCAAGCGGGCCTGGCGGCAGAAGAGCTCGCTCAGGCGAAGGCCCTCCCCCTCTAGGCGGCGCAGCTCCTGCAGGGTGGGAGGAAGCTCGGAGTTGGCAGGCTCCGCCGCAGGTTGGGAGCTCTCGAAGGAAGGGAACGCAAAAGAGAGCGAGGACCACGGAGAACCGAATGCCGCAGAGGAGCGTTCCGTGCCAGATGGCGCAAGGGCAGAGCCATGCTCGTGACGCCGAGCGACTCTCTTCTCGCGTGCATCGCGCGCTGCCTCCCTGCCCTCCTGACGTCTCTGTGCCCGCTCCCGCGCAAAGTCTGCACCGGTGCGAAGGATTGGCTGTTCGGAATAGGTGTTCTTGCTCATGCTGACAAGTGTGCGTGCATCCTTGGAGGAGAGGATCTGCTCTAAGACCTCCTCTGCGCGCGAGCGCGCGTGACGTGCGAAGCGGCTAGCCCCACTCTCTTCCAAGTTGCACCTCCCCCCCGAGACGGCTTTCGTGGCCTTCTATTCTACTCCCATAGTAGGAATATGAGAACACATGTACGTCGCTACACGCACGGCACATGGAGCAAATTGACGGTTGGTGGCAGTATTTGTTTATTTTCTTATATGTATGACACAACATGGCAATTCTCTGACCTGCTATTTATCAAATTATGAATTAATCGATACTCGAGGTATCTCAGAAAAACTGCCACCAACCGTCAATTCGAGCCATTGGGAATCCC
>CAJMLD010000031.1 GCA_905214175.1 uncultured bacterium | reverse complement strand
ATCAAGCTTCTAACGAGACAAAGGGAAACTCCCTTTGTCTCACGAAAGCGCCTTCTCGGCGGCCTCCTGCAGCTTGGCGCGCACGGCCTCGGCGTCGGCACGCGTGGCGCCTTTGGCGAACAGGTACGCCTTGACCTTGGGCTCGGTGCCGGACGGACGGAAGATCACCTTGTTGTCGTCCTCCAGGCGGTACTCGATCACGTTGGCCGCCGGCAGCTCCTGCGCGGGCTCCTTCTGCAGACCGGAGACGCGCGGCATCTCGGCGCCCTTGCCAAAGTCGGTCATGCCCACAACCTTGAAGCCGCCAATCTCGGTGAGGGGGTTCTCGCGCAGATCGGTCATGATCTGGGCCATGCGCTTGGCGCCGGCCTCGCCCGGGAACTGCGCGTTCACGGTGCCGTTGAGGTAGTAGCCGTACTGCTTGTAGAGCTCCTCCATGGCCTCGTAGAGGTCCATGCCGCGCTCGGCGTAGTACGCCGCCATCTCGACGCACATCTCGACGGCCACAATGGCGTCCTTGTCGCGCGCGTGCGTGCCCACGAGGTAGCCGTAGGACTCCTCAAAGCCCATGAGGAAGCGGTCCTCCTCGCCCTCGTCCTTGAGCTGGTCGATCTGGTCGCCAATGTACTTGAAGCCGGTGAGCACGCGGCGCATCTCAAAGCCGTAGTGCTTGGCCAGGGCGTCGGGCATCACGGACGAGACGATCGTGGACACGGCGACCTTGCGCTTGGGGTCCTCGCCGCGGTCGATTGCCATCTTGATGAGCCAGTCCATCATGAGGACGCCCATCTCGTTGCCGGTAAGCAGCTTGTACTCGCCGTTGTGTGGGATGGCGGTGCCCATGCGGTCGGCATCTGGGTCGGTGGCCACAACCAGGTTGGGCTTGACCTTCTCGGCCAAGTCGAGCGCCAGCTGCAGGGCCTCGCGGAACTCGGGGTTGGGGTACTTGCACGTGGGGAAGTTGCCGTCGGGGTTGGCCTGCTCGGGCACAACCGTAACGTCGTTCACGCCAATCTCCTTGAGGATGCGCGTGACGCACTCCATGCCAGTGCCGTTGAGCGGGGTGTAGACAACCTTGTAGCCCTCGGGAGCCTTGAAGCCGGGGACCGAGACCTTCTTGACGGCCTCGATGAAGGCGTCGAGGACCTCCTCGGGCGTCCACTCAATGAGGCCCTGCTTGAGACCCTCATCGAAGTCCATCATCTTGACGCCGCCAAAGACGGGCGTCTGGGCAATGGAGGCGCTGATCTCATCTGCGGCCTCGTTGGCAATCTGGCCGCCGTTGTCGTTGTAGACCTTGTAGCCGTTGTACTGCGCCGGGTTGTGCGACGCCGTGAGCACGATGCCCGCGGAGGTGTGCAGGTAGCGCACGGCAAACGAGAGCGTGGGGACGGGCTCGATGCGCGGGTAGACGTAGACGTGCACGCCGTTGGCGGCAAGCACGCCTGCGGCCACGCGCTGGAAGTCCTCGCCCTTCAGGCGAGAGTCGCGCGCGATGGCGATGGTGGGGTTCTCGTAGTGGGCGTTCAGGTAGTTGGCCACGCCCTGGGTTGCCTGGGCCACCACGTAAACGTTCATGCGGTTGGTGCCCACGCCAAGCGTGCCGCGCAGGCCCGCGGTGCCAAACTCGAGCGTGCGATAGAAGGCGTCGTTGAGCGCGTCCTCGTCGCCGGCGCTGACAAGTGCGTCAAGCTCGGCCTTGAGGTCGGGCTCGGTGACGTTGTCCTGCCAGAGCTTGATGGTATCCTTCACGCCTGCGTCCATGGTTCCCCCTTGCTTCCCGCCGCCCGACACACACGGTGCGCTGCGGCTGCCTACGAACAAGCACGAACATTGCACTCTAGATTCTATCCGCGATAGGGCGGAGTGGAGCGCTCTATGCGGATGAATGACTTTGTGGAGCTGTAAGCGGATGGACGCGCGCCGTCCGCTGTGCGAGACAAGCACACGTATCATGGTCGCAACGGTTTTCTCGGCGCGTGGGCGCCGCTAGGCGCGCCGGCTGACGCGCAGGTCACGGGCGAAAGGTGTCCCGATGGAGTTTGTCGCAACGTGCCCCAAGGGCTTCGAGTCTCTGCTGGCAGGAGAGCTGCACGCACTTGGCGCCGAGGGGGTGCGCCCGCTTGTGGGCCAGGTCTCCTTTGCCGGTAGCCTGCAAGACGCCTACCGCTGCTGCCTGTGGTCGCGCCTGGCGTCGAATGTGACGCTCGTCCTGGCGCGCGTGGGCGCGGCCAATGCAGACCAGCTCTACGAGGGTCTCTCGGCAATCCCCTGGGAGGACCACGTGGCGCCCGGGGCAACCATGGCCATCGAGGCGCGCGGTACCAACGACCAGCTGAGAAACACGCAGTTCCTGGCTCTGCGCTCGAAGGACGCCGTGGCGGACAGGCTCCTTGCGCGCAGGGGGGCACGGCCCGTGGTGAACGTTGACGCTCCGGACGTGGGCATTGTAGTGCGCCTCTCGCGCGAGCGGGCGCTCGTGGGCATCGACCTCACGGGCGAGCCTCTCTTCAACCGCGGCTGGGAGTCGGCGGCCACGGGCCGCGGTCGTCTCGCGCCGAGACGAGCAGACTACGCGGCGGCCCTGCTCGAGGCCGGCTGCTGGTTCCGCGACGTGCGGCACGGCTCCCCGGTGCTGGTGGACCTCTTTCCCGGCACCGGAAGCGTGGCCGTTGAGGCGGCGAGCCAGGCGCTCGACCGCGCGCCGGGGCTGCTGCGCGCACGCTGGGGCTTTGCACACTGGGCCGGACACGACGCCGACGCCTGGGACGCGCTTACCGCCGAGGCCGCAGACCGCGCGGCTGCGGGCGCCGAGAACAGCGTGGAGCTCCTGCTCTGCGACACGCGTCCGGGAGCTGAGGCCGCCACGAGGCGAGCGCTTCGTGCGGCGGGCATGGGCGTGGAGCCTCGCTTCCTCGCCGCAGGCGAGCTTGCGGCGGCCGTGGGCGACGGCTCGCCGCTCCTCGTGGCCGACCTCGCGTGGCCGCAGCCGGACGCCCTTGCCAGCGAGGCCGAAGCGCTTTCGCTCTTCTCGGCGGGCGCCGGGGCCGTGGCGGGCCATAACGGCGCCGGCGTGGTGGCGCTCTCGCCCGACGATGCGGCGGACGCAGCGGCCGGCGGCGACTCCGCGGAGGCAATCGGCGTGATCTTGGGCCGCGATGACGCAACCATCCGCTGCTACGACCCCATGTCCCTCTCGTCCGAGCACCCGCTGGTGCAGCTGCGCGGCAACGCCGGAAGCGTTCCCGTGCTGGTAGGGGCCTCTGACCAGTTTGCGGCTCGGCTTACCAAGGTGGCCAAGCTCCGCGCCAAGTGGGCCGCGCGCGAGGACGTGAGCTGCTACCGCGTCTACGACGCCGACCTGCCCGACTACGCCGTCTCGATTGACCTCTACCGGGGCTCGGCCACGCCAGGCCGCTGGCTCTACGTCTCCGAGTACGCAGCGCCGAAGGACGTGGATGCCGGCCTTGCGCGTAGGCGCCTGCTCGACGTGCTGGCAATTGCGCCGCGCGTCCTGGACGTGGACCCCGCCAACGTGCACGTCCGCGTGCGCACCCGAGCGCGCGGCGGCTCGCAGTACGCAGACGGCGGGCGAGAGGGACGCGGCGGCTCTGCTCGCGACGAACGTCCCGCGCGCAGGCGAGACGGACGCGTGGAGCTGCCCCGCGGCGCGCATCTCGTAGACGAGGGCGGCCTCACCTTTGAGGTCAACTTCTCCGAACGCCTGGACTGCGGGCTCTTCCTTGACCACCGCGAGACCCGCTCCCTACTGCGCGAACTCATGAAGCGCACGCCGGGCGGCAGCTTCCTCAACCTTTTTGCCTACACCGGCACGGCGAGCTGCTACGCGGCAGACGGCGGCGCCGGGCTCACCACCACCGTGGACCTCTCGAGGCCGTCGCTCGACTGGGCACGCCGCAACATGGAACGAAACGGGTTTGTCGGCCGCAACCACGAGTTCATCCAGGCAGACGTGCTGCAGTGGGTGGCCGACCGTCGCCACGAGCACCGATACACCTGGGACCTCATCTTCTGCGACGTGCCCACGTTCTCCAACTCCAACCGCATGCACGCCAGCTCGTGGGACGTCCAGCGCGACCACGCGGACCTTATCATCTCGGTGTCCAGACTGCTTACACGCGGTGGCTGTGCGATCTTCTCGTGCAACCTGCGGAACTTCAAGCCCGACGTCGAGACGCTCGAGAAGGCCGGCGTGGAGCTGGTGGACATCAGCGCCAAGACCATCCCCGAGGACTTCTCGCGCAACCAGAAGATCCATCACGCCTATCTGGTGACGCGTCGCGAGGACGCTATCACGGCCAGGGAGCTGGGCATCTAGCGAGAAGGCCGACCCCCACGCGGGAGCCGGCCTTCTCAATGAGACAAAGGGACTGTCCCTTTGTCTCATGCCTTCTCGTAGAACTCGTGGAGGTCGCGGTCCATGGCGGCAAGCGTGGGCTCGTCCACGTAGGCCATGTGCCCGCAGCCGTACCGCAGCCACGTCACGCGCTCCTTAAGCGCGGGCGAGAGGAACTGGCAGCTCAGGTCGTGCCGCACGTTCCAGAACGTGGTCGCCGCGTCATAACGGCCGCCGATGATGGCAAGCTTCATGGTGGGGTTGCGGCGCAGCGCAAGCGCCACGTCGCCGGTCACGTTGGGCGCACCGACCTTCTCGCCCGTGCCGGGGACCTCGTGCTGCCAGATCCACTTGTGGCCCACGCGCTCCCAGTTCTGACCCAGGTAGACCGAGGGACCCTGATAGCCCAGCTCGTCCGCGCAGAACGCCCGGAACGCGTTGGTCCAGTTGCCTTCCACGGCGTCGTCGGCGGCGTCCTCGCCGCCCAGCCAGTCGAAGCTTGCCTGCATGGGCGACGGCTCGTCGGCGCAGAAGCGCATGTCCAGGCGGCCGCACACGCGCCCCTCGTCGCGCAGCAGCTCGCGACGGAACTCCGTGAGCTCCACACGCAGGTGGTGCCTCACCAAGAATTCGACGGGCAGGCCCACGAACTGCGAGAGCTCGCGCGCCACGTCGCGCTCGCGCTCGGCGCCCAGGCGGTCGCCGCGGAGAAGCGCCGGCGCCAGCGTGCCGTCGGCAAAGTCCATCGCGCGGTCAAACCACTCATCGGGGTCCACGCCCTCGCCCGCGCGGCCAAAGAACTGCGCCGCGGCGGCATACGTGGGCATCATGCCCAGGTAGTACAGGTCCTCGCCGGGAAGCGTCTGCACCCAGTCCCAGATGGCCGAGAGCATCACAACGCCGGTGAGCTTGACGGACCTCTCGCCCAGAAGCCTCATGAGCACGGCGTTCCTAAAGGTGCCGTAGGACTCGCCAAAGAGGTAGATGGGGCTTGACCAGCGGTGGTTCTTCTCGAGCCAGTCCATGATCGCGCGGGCAAAGGCGTCCGCGTCGCCGTCCACCGAGAAGACCGTCGCGGGGTCGCAGTCGTCGGCAACCACGGACCAGCCGGTGCCCAGCGCGTCGAGAAACACGAGGTCGGAGTCCTTGAGCAGCGTGTGGGGGTTGTCGGCCACCTGCGCGGAGGCCGCAAGGTGGTTGGTGCCATCCGTCTGGACGCGGCGGGGCCCAATGCCGCCAAAGTTGATGGGCACCGAAGACGACCCTGGACCGCCGTTGTAGGCAAAGGTCACCGGACGGGCAGCGTTAGGCTGGCCCTCCTCGTCCACCTGGACGTACGAGAGCGAGAACATCTTGCCCTCAAGGCGTCCCGAATCGTCGCGAACGTCGAGGTGGGAGGCAGTGGACACGTAGTCGATGGTCCGCTCGCCGTCTGTCCACGAGAGGCGCGCGCTTGCCGGATCGGGCACGCTCCTCACCACGTTTGCCGGCACGCCCTCGTACGGACGACGCGGCGCCTCGGACGCAGCCGCCGCCTGGGACGCCTGCGCATTCTCGTCTGCCATGTGAACCCCTTCCCTTGTGGAACCCCGACCAGGTCACACGAACCCCGCCGAGAAAATAGCCAACGCATTCCATTCTACGCAACTACGCCGGATGCCGCGAAAGACGAAAGTCCGCGGGGAGACACGCCAGCCGCAGGGACCGCCCCTCCGCCGCCGACGACCGCTACCCGACTCGCCAAACATCAGCGCGCTGTCAGCCTTCGGCGGCGCTCAGGGAAGCCGCAGGCAAACCGCCTCCCAACTGCATATACTTGTCGGAAGAGTGAAGCACTCACCTTTCTTTAAGGAGAGTGCTATATTCAACGATTTGTATTTGGAATAACCAGGGATTCGCAGGTAGAACCCACGGAAATTGGAGCGTCATGGTTACATCCAACGCACCGGCCGCACCCAAGCGAGCAAAGAAGCCCGTAAGAAAGGGCGGCATCCCCCTCTCGGCAGGCATGGTCCTCGTAACGCTGGGCGTCGTGTACGGCGACATCGGCACCAGCCCCATGTACACCCTCAAGGCCATCATGACCGGCAACGGCGGCCTCGGGACCATGGGCGAGGACGTGGTTCTCGGCGCGCTGTCGCTGCTCATCTGGACCATCACGCTCATCACCACGGTGAAGTACGTGCTGGTGGCCATGAAGGCCGACAACCACAACGAGGGCGGCATCTTCGCGCTGTACAGCCTCGTCAGGCGCTGCGGCAAGTGGCTCATCATCCCCGCCATGATCGGCGGCGCCGCCCTTCTCGCCGACGGCATCCTCACGCCTGCCGTCACCGTGACCACCGCCATCGAGGGCCTGCGCACCATCGACTTCTTCTTCAACATCATCGGAGACAACCAGGCCATCGTGGTTGGGATCACCCTTGTTATCCTCTGCATCCTCTTTGCCATGCAGAAGGCGGGAACCTCAACCATCGGCAAGGCGTTTGGCCCGGTCATGACCGTGTGGTTCCTCTTCCTGGGCATCACCGGCCTTCTCAACGTGGGGCTTGACCTCAACGTCTTCCGCGCGCTCAACCCACTGCGCGGCATCATGTTCCTCTTTGACCACAACCTCAACGCGGCAGGCCTCATGGTGCTGGGCAACGTCTTCCTGTGCACCACCGGCGCCGAAGCCCTCTACTCCGACATGGGACACGTGGGCAAGGCGAACATCTACGTCTCCTGGCCGTTCGTAAAGCTCTGCCTCATCCTCAACTACCTGGGCCAGGGCGCCTGGATCATCGCCAACCACGGCAGCGCCGAGCTTGCCGCCATCCCCGACCTCAACCCCTTCTTCCAGATGCTCCCCGAGGAGTTCCGCGTCTTCGCCGTGGTTCTCTCCACCTTCGCGGCAATCATCGCCTCGCAGGCCCTCATCACGGGCTCCTACTCCATTGTCTCCGAGGCCATTCGCCTTGACCTCATGCCCCACATGAAGATCAACTACCCCTCCGAGACGCGCGGACAGATCTACATTCCGCTGGTCAACAACATCATGTGGATCGGCTGCATGGGCGTTGTCCTGCTGTTCCAGAGCTCCGAGCACATGGAGGCCGCCTACGGCCTGGCCATCACCTGCACCATGCTCATGACCACGATTCTGCTGTTCACGTACCTCTCGCGCATTCGTCGCAAGCCAGCCGCAGCCGTGGTGTTCCTCGTCTTCTTTGGCGCCATCGAACTCATGTTCTTCTTCTCGAGCCTCACCAAGTTCTTCCACGGCGGCTACGTCACCGTGCTTCTCGCCACCGTGCTGTTCCTGGTCATGTATATCTGGCGCCGCGGCACGGCCATCGAGCGTACGCAGTCCGTCTACCTGCCGGTTCGCGAGTACCTCGACCAGCTCTTCGACCTCTCGCACGACGAGTCCTACCCGCTGCTTGCCGACAACCTGGTCTTTCTCACCAACGATTCGTCGCTCGACAAGCTTGACCGCGACATTCTCTACTCGATTCTGGACAAGCGCCCCAAGCGCGCGAGGGCGTACTACTTCCTCAACGTCCAGGTGACCGACGAGCCCTACACCCACGAGTACATGGTTAACACCTTTGACACGGACTTCCTGTTCAAGGTGCAGCTGCGCCTGGGCTTCCGCGTGAACCAGCGCGTGAACACCTACCTCTACCAGATCGTCGAGGACTTGGTGGAGCACGACCAGCTTGCCCCGCAGAACCACAAGTACTCGATCTACCGCAAGCACAGCATCGTGGGCGACTTCCGCTTCTGCCTGATTCGCAAGGTCCTCTCGCCCGAGACGGACATCTCGGGGACCGACGCGCGCACCATCGAGGCAAAGTACTTCATCCGTCGCCTGTGCGGCACGCCTATGCGCTGGTACGGCCTTGAGAACTCCTCGGTGATCTTCGAGTACGTGCCGCTGTTCGCAAAGGCAAAGCGCCAGCACAAGCTCACGCGCATCCCGATCGATGCAAACGCCGTGCTGGCAGCGGCGCCCAAGAAGGTCGAGGCAAAGCCCGCGGCAAAGGACGAGGACTCCGAAGACGAGGACATCTTCTCCGCCTCGATGCACAACGAGCGCGAGGAGAACGCAAGCGACGCCGAGAAGACCCTGGTTGGCGGCGACACGGCAAGCTTCAAGCCGCTGCGCATCGACGACGGCGACGACGAGGACTCCGAGGAGGAAGAGGAGCTCGAGTACGCCGTGAAGGTTGCCGAGGAGAAGGCCAGCGAGCAAGGCGAGGCCGACGGCAAGTAACCCCGCACGACGGCGGTATCCACGCACGACAAAACCGCGGCTCTGGCGCCAAAACGACGCCGGAGCCGCGGTTTCGTATGGAGTTGCTGCGGGAATGCGCCCTGTGGCGCCGGGTTGACGCCACAGCAGGGGTTTCGTACGCATTTGCTGCCAAAAGTCGCCCTATGGCGTCAGCGTGCGAGAAGCCCCTCCAGATACGTCGCGAAACCACTCTCGGCGTTTGTCTCCGTCACGTGGTCCGCCTCGGCGAGAAGAGCCCCGCATGCGTTGCCCACGGCCACGCCGTCACCCGCCGCGTGAATCATCTCGAGGTCGTTGGGCGAGTCCCCAAACGCCACGCTCTGCTCGCGCGCAATGCCCAGCTCATCGCAGAGCCACGCCAGCGCCGAGCCCTTCGACGCCCGCGCGTCTACCACCTCGATGGCACTCCCGTAGGAGCCCGTATGCCGCAGCGTGGGGTCCTGCTCGACGGCCAGACGCGCCGCGGAGGCCACCTCGCCTGTCCCGGTGCCCACGCCCCAGCACATGCCCACGCGCTCAACCGTGTGCGCATCGCAAATCACGCGCTCGAGAGGCTTGTCCACCAGCGTGCGCGACGCACGCATGTAGGCGGTCTGCGTCGCCGAGAGTCCCAGGCTCCCAATGCGCTCCCAGCTGGCGCGATCGGTGAGCACGCGCCCGTCGGCGAAGACCTCGAAGGTCATGCGGTCGAGAAGCCCGCGCACGCGCGAGAGCAACGCCAGCGCCCGCTCGGCGCCCAGGCTCTGGTCGAGAAGGACCTTCTCGGACGCAGCCTCAATCACCACAGAACCGTCCGAGGGCACGCCGTAACGTGTTGCCGGATGGCAGCGCACCTCAGGCGGGATGGCGTGCCAGGCGCGCCCCGTACAGGGCACAAACTCGATGCCCTCCTCTGCCAGGCGGTCGAGCATGGCCATGTTGCGTGGCAGCAGCGACTTGTCTGGTGCGAGGAAGGTGTCGTCCATGTCCGAGAAGACAATACGCGGACGCACGCGACCTTCCGACGCGGCGCTGCCTGACGCTGCAACGCGCTCGTCGCTACCGGGCATCTGCCGCGCCCTCCGCGCCGGCGTCCTTCTCGTCCGCCGCATCCTCCCCCGCAGCGGCAGCGTCGCGCTCCGCCAGCGGCACGTAGTCGCACATGTCGAAGACCGAGCGATAGGCCGGCCGAATGATGCGACCCGCGCCGTAGAGCTCCTCCATGCGGTGCGCCGCCCATCCAGCGACGCGCGCCATGGCGAAGATGGGCGTGTAGAGATCCTTGGGGACGCCCAGCATGGAGTAGACGAAGCCAGTGTACATGTCGATGTTCGCGCAGAGCGGCTTCTTGGTGCCCCTGACGTCGCGCATGACCTCGGGACCCAGGCGCTCGATGCTCTCGATGAGGTTGAGCTTCTCCTCCGTGCCCTTCTGGCGTGCGAGCTTGCGCGCATAGCGCTTGACCAGCTGCGCGCGGGGATCGGAGAGCGTGTAGACCGCATGGCCCAGGCCGTAGATGAGCCCGGTCTGGTCGAAGGCCTCGCCACGGACGATCTTCTCGAGATAGCCCGCCACCTCGTCGTCGTTGGACCAATCCGCGACATGGGAGCCAATGTCGTCGATCATCTGGCCAACCTTGAAGTTGGCGCCGCCGTGCTTGGGACCCTTGAGCGAGCCCAGCGCCGCCGCGTAGGCAGAGTAGGCATCGGTCCCCGAGGACGAGAGCACGCGCGTGGTGAAGGTGGAGTTGTTGCCGCCGCCGTGCTCCACGTGGAGCATGAGCATCACGTCGAGCATCATGGCCTCTTCATGCGTGAAGCCCTCGTCGCCACGGAGCACGTCGAGCACCGTCTCGGCCATCGAGAAACCCTCGCGGGCGGGCGGCACCACCAGGCGGTCCTCGTTCATGGCGGCCACGCTCGCGGCATGCGCCACGGCCGCCGTGCGGGGCCAGCGGCCAAGCAGCGAGAGGGCCACGTCAATCTCGTGCTCGGGCGAGGTGTCGTCCGGCGTGGGGTCGAAGGCGTAGAGCAAGAGCGTCGCGCGCTGCAGCACGTTCATGATCGAGTGGCTGTAGGTGGTACGGGGGAAGATCGAGAGGTAGCCGTCGGGCAGCTGCCTGCGCGAGTCGATGCGAGCGCGGAAGTCATCCAGCTCGGCGGTGGTGGGCAGGTGTCCCGTGATAACGAGGTACGCCACCTCCTCGTAGCCAAAGCGGTCCTCGCTCTGCGGGCCCGCCACTAGGTCCTCGATGTGGTAGCCGCGAAGGATGAGGTCGCCCTTGTCGGGCACGACCACGCCGTTCTCCTTGGTGTAGCCGTGGACGTTCGAGATGGTGGTGAGACCAACGAGCACGCCGGACCCGTCGGCGTTGCGCAGGCCGCGCTTCACGTCGTATCGACCGTAGAGGTCGCCGTCCAGGACGTCGGCGTCCTTGTAGCCGTTGTAGAGGCCATCGGAGACAGCAGGGCGCCCGAGCGCCTTTGAGGGCATGGGGTAGGCATCTGCCACGTGAGTCATGGCAGACGTGTCGAGCGTCGAGAGGATGGGGCCAAGAGCAGCATTCCTGCTGCGGTTTGACTTGAAGAGGGGCATGGCCTAACACCTTTCCCGCCGTCCCGCACCACGAGACGGACGCGCCGAAGACCGTTGGCTTGCGCTGAGAAGAGCTACAGGCGGTACATGTAACGGAAGACTTCCTCACGCTGGATGCGAATCTGGACACCCAGGCGCTCCGAGAGCGCGTCGAGAGCACCCTTGAGCTCGGAGAAGTCTGTCTTGACCTCGGCCAGGTCCACGAGCATGGTCATCGTGAACGTGCCTTGGAGGATGGTCTGCGAGATGTCGAGGATGTTGGCGGAACGCTCGGAGAGCTCGGTGGACACTGCTGCAACGATGCCCGGGCGGTCATGACCCAGGACGGTGATGATCGCGCGGTTCTGGTCTGTCTCGTCTGCGGTGGGCACGAATCCTCCTTGGTCGAAGCCAATTAGAGCTGTGCAGCCCATTCTACCCGAGACAAGCGAGAAGCCGACGCACGGCAGAGAATGGCAACGTAGC
>CAJMLD010000030.1 GCA_905214175.1 uncultured bacterium | reverse complement strand
AGAAACCTTCGCGCCCCAAGAGGAGGCCCCAGGAGAGCCGAGATGCACGCCACCCGCCCTGCTCGGGATGGGCACCGCACCTGTTCGCAAGGCAATCGCTTCCCCTTTTGAGGACACCGCAACGACCAATGGCCGCATCAAGACAGGTCTCGATTGCTGTTCAACCGTTGAACAGGTTTGGTTAATCAGGAGGAGTCAAGCGTATGGGGACCACTGAACATCGTAGGTGGAGAATCGCCGAAGTGGAGCGCCTCTTTCTCGGCGCGACATCCAGCACGCCTGTTACTACCGTCCAGACCTTCTCCCCAGCGTGGTCTTCACGCGCGTCCGCGAGGAGAACAACAACGTTTTCAACCCCATCAGCGTGGAGGAATCCGACGCCTTCCGTAGGCCGTGCAGTTCTCGCTTCTCGGCCGAGGGCTTTTCGAATCTCTCGCACGCACCGCACGCGGGACCGCTCCGCCCCGCTCGCCCGCCGCAGCATCCCACGGGGTAGAATTGCCCCAGCAAACGCGCAAGCTCCGCTCCGCGACACTGGAGGAACCATGGCAGACAGCACGCAGGACTTCAATATGGACATCCCCGAGCCGGAGCTGGAGTTTGGCGACCCCGCGCCGACCGCGCAAGACCCCGCTCTCACCGCAGCGCCGGCGGCGGAAGCCACGAGCGACCCCGCCCAGTCCCTCTCGCCCGCCGAGCGCGAGAAGGTCGACGCCTTTGTCGAGAAAATCGACATCACGGACACCGCGGGTGTCCTCTCCTACGGCGTTGGCTCCCAGCGCAAGGTCTCCGAGTTCTCCGAGCGCGCCCTCGATGGCGTGCGCAACAACGACCTTGGCGAGATCGGCAACGACATCAGCTCCCTCATCGTGACGCTCAAGGACTTCGACCCCGACAAGCAGGAGAAATCCGGTCCTCTCGCCATCTTCCACAAGGCGAAGAACAACCTCGAGGCGCTGCGCACGCGCTATACCGCGGTCGAGAAGAACGTCCGCGAGATCTCGGACACCCTCGAGGGGCACCAGCGCACGCTGCTCAAGGACATCGCGACGCTCGACCAGCTCTATGCGCTCAATGAGGCGTACTTCAAGGAGCTCACGATGTACGTGGTGGCGGGCAAGGAGAAGCTCGAGCAGGTTCGTACGGGCGAGCTTGCCCAGCTCCAGGCAAAGGCCGCCAAGACCGGCCTTGCCGAGGACGCCCAGGCAGCACGCGACCTTGCGCAGAAGTGTGACCGCTTCGAGAAGCGCATCTACGACCTGGAGCTCACGCGCCAGGTGGCCCTCCAGACGGCGCCGCAAATCCGCATGGTCCAGGCCTCGGACGCGGTGATGGCCGAGAAAATCCAGTCTACGGTAGTCAACACCATTCCGCTCTGGAAGAACCAGATGGTCATCGCCCTAGGCATAGAGCACGCCACGCAGGCCGCACGCGCCCAGCGCGAGGTCGCGGACATGACCAACGAGCTCCTCAAGAAGAACGCCGACAAGCTCAAGGTAGCCACGGTCGACGCCGCCCGCGAGGCGGAGCGGGGCGTGGTGGACATCGAGACCTTGAAGCACACGAACGAGCAGCTCATCTCGACGCTCGACGAGGTCAAGCGCGTGCAGGCAGAGGGGCGCGAG
The DNA here is from genome assembly GCA_905214175.1 of uncultured bacterium. Lineage (GTDB taxonomy): Bacteria > Actinomycetota > Coriobacteriia > Coriobacteriales > Atopobiaceae > Tractidigestivibacter. The sequence continues at coordinate 10,121 of CAJMLD010000030.1, read as the reverse complement.
AAGCGCCGCCAGGCCGAGGACGAGCTCGCGCAGATTGAGGACGAGCTCAAGGCCAAACTCCTCGACGCCTCGCGGGATTAAACTCCCCGGCAATGGGATTCCATTGCCGGGGAACGGGATTCCATTGCCGGGGAACTCAATCCCGCCGCAGGATGCGGGAGACCGTCGAGGTGCCGAGACCCCAGGTCCTGGCAATCGTCTTGCCGCTCAGCCCGTGATTGCTCATAAGACGGATGATTTCATCTCGCTTGGGACGGTTAATTCCCCGCAGCTCGCTGGAGGTTTTCACGCCAGCTAGGCTTATCGCCAGAGCAAGCGCGTCCTCGTCTTGAAGTCGATCATCGTTGTCCAACCGCGTCGCATCCCAGACAACGTCCCGCGGCGAGCCCTTATACGCATCGAATGCCTCGAAGCCTCCGAAGTAACCAAGGAGCACGCTCGTGTCCACCACCCAATGGGTACCCGCGTACTCCTGGTAGCTACTCCAGTGATACTCGCGCATGGACGCTATCCCAGCGGCTTCGGGATTCATGTGCACGTAGTAAACTGTGGCAACTAGCTGCGCGTCATTGGTAATGGGCTTGCTCCAGAAGCCTCCCTGGAAGAGGGTGCCTTCGCGACCAGTTCGAGCATTGAAGTATTTGCTGTAGGCCCAATCAACCTTGGACATGAAGGCGCTTACGGCAGACGGGGACTCGCCAAAGTCAACAACAAGGTGCACGTGGTTGGTCATGAGAACCCACGCGATGATGCGCGCGCCGGTCTTCTCGCGCGCCTCTTTGAGCAGCCTGAGGTAGCACCTACGATCAGCATCGTCCTCAAAGAGCGCCACCTTTCCAGCGCTCCGCACAACAACGTGATAGTAACCAGAATCGCTCAAACTGCGCCTGGGCATCCAGACCCCGTCCCCGTCGAGTGGTGGTTATCTGTACCCCAGAACTTGCAGTGGGATTCAACTCCCCGGCAACGGGATTCCATTGCCGGGGAGTCTAATCCCGCGAGAGGCCGTCCTGCTTGAGCATCGTGCGTAGGACCTCGATGTCGCTGTGGACGTCGATGGACTGGTCAAGCACCAGTTCGTCAGAAAGCTTCGAGAGGGCCTCGTCCATCTGCACAAATGACCCACGCAGCTCCGAGAGCGTCTTTACCGCCTCGGGTCCGCCCGCGTGGCCCTCCAGCTCCGCGTAAGACGCCGCGAGCTTTGCCGTGGTGGGAAGGTAGTACGTCGCCGCCTTCCGCAGCTGTGGCGCGACCTCGGGATGGTGCATGACATACGCACAGATGTCCTCGGTCTTCGAGGCAATGCGCTCAAGCGTCGCGCGAATCTCAGCCTCGCGAATCTTCGAGGCGCTACCGCGAATCTGCTCAGCGCTCTGCGTGGCGGCGGCCAGCACTTCTCGCGCCTCTTCCGGCAAGCCGTCAGAGTCCGAACCCGCACCGGCCGAGCCAGTCACAACCGAACTCGTCACCTGCGCGGGACGTCTTCTCCCCTCCGCGTCGCCCCAAGCCTCATCGGTAAGGTAGAGCATCTTCCTGCCATCCGCGACATCCAGATGCCCCTCGGGGATAAGGCCCCTGGTAATGGCCTCGTCGAGCACCGACACCAGCTCGGGCACGGCAACGCCCGCCTCGCCGGCAAGCTCGGGCACGGCAACGCTCTGGCGCTCCCCCACGGCCTTGTCAACGCGCCGCAGTACCTGCGCGAAGTTCTTCTCGTGCCTGCCCCTACCAACAAGACGCGCGCCCACTGCCGCAGCCACGGTGCCCAGCGCCATGGTTACGATGCCGGAGACCGGACCCAAGACGAGAAGGCCCAGCCCCACGACCACCAAGGGAAGCGCCAGAAAGACGAGGAGGGCAAACCCCACCCACATGCGCCAGCGCGCCCGGTTCACGTCCTGCGGGTCGCTGATAACGTAGGGCGATTGAACATCTCGGCCAAAGGCGCTCAGCTGCTGCCCAACGTCGCGGACGGCCTTCGCAATCGACTTCGAGACCCCAGAGAAGTCAATCTGCGAGAAGGCCTCGCCCACCTGCCGCGCGGCATCGGTGCCGGCCTGGCGCATGTTGTCGAAGTCCTTCTCGTCCACCCCTGACCTCCCATTGCCAGACGAGACAAAGGGACTGTCCCTTTGTCTCACTTTGTCTCACGAGCGGAAGTTCACCTGCTGGCTGGAGTCCTTGAGGAGCACGTCGTGCGCGCCGCCCTCGACAAGCGACGTGGCCGAGACGAGCGTGAGCTTGGCCTTGTCGCGGAACTCCGCAAGGTCGAGCGCGCCGCAGTTGCACATTGTGGAGCGGACCTTGAGCAGCGAGTTGTCGACGTTCTCCTTGAGCGGGCCGGCATACGGCACGTAGGAGTCGACGCCCTCGACAAACGAGAGGCCCTTCTTGTTGCCGCCTAGGTCGTAGCGCTGCCAGTTGCGGGCACGCGCGGAGCCCTCGCCCCAGTACTCCTTCATGTAGGAGCCGTTCACGTTGACGCGGCGCGTGGGGCTCTCGTCGAAGCGGGCGAAGTAGCGCCCGAGCATGAGGAAGTCGGCTCCCATGGCCAGCGCGAGCGTCATGTGGTAGTCGTAGACGATGCCGCCATCGGAGCACACGGGCACGTAGATGCCGGTCTCCTCGAAGTACTCGTCACGCGCGCGGCACACGTCGATAAGCGCGGAGGCTTGGCCGCGACCAATGCCCTTCTGCTCACGCGTGATGCAGATGGAGCCGCCGCCGATGCCCACCTTCACGAAGTCAGCGCCGCAATCGGCAAGGAAGCGGAAGCCCTCGGCGTCGACCACGTTTCCGGCGCCCACGCGCACGGAGTCGCCGTAGTTCTCGCGAATCCAGGCGAGCGTGCGCTTCTGCCACTCCGAGAAGCCCTCGGAGGAGTCGATGCAGAGAACGTCGGCACCGGCCTCGACCAGCTTGGGGACACGCTCGGCATAGTCGCGTGTGTTGATGCCCGCACCCACGAGGTAGCGCTTGTGCTGGTCGAGAAGCTCGTCCGGGCGGGACTTGTGGGAGTCGTAGTCCTTGCGGAAGACCAGTGCCACCAGGCGGTTGTCAGCGTCGACGATGGGCAGCTGGTTGAGCTTGTTGTCCCAGATGATGTCGTTGGCGGTCTTGAGCGAGGTCCCGTCCTCGGCAACAATCATCTTCTCGCGCGGCGTCATGAACTCGGAGACGAGCTTGGCGCGATCGTCGCGGGAGGGGCGGTAGTCGCGCGAGGTCACAATGCCCACAAGGTGGCCATGGGAGGTGCCGTCGTCGGTGACGGGCATGGTGGAGTGCCCGGTGCGCTCCTTCATCTCCATGACCTGACCAAGCGTCATATCGGGCGTAAGCGTGGAGTCGGAGACCACAAAGCCGGCCTTATAGGACTTCACCTCTCGCACCATGGCCGCCTCGTCGTCGGCGCTCTGGGAGCCGTAGATGAAGGAGAGACCGCCCTCCTGGGCGAGGGCCACGGCAAGCTTGGGTCCGGAGACAGCCTGCATGATTGCGGAAACCATGGGGATGTTGAGGCTCAGCGCCGGCTCCTCGCCGCGCTTGTAGCGCACGAGCGGCGTGCGAAGCGAGACGTTCGCGGGGATGTTCTCCGCCGAGGAATAACCAGGTACGAGAAGGTACTCAGAGAAGGTGTGCGATTCCCCTTCGAAGAACGTTGCCATGCGCGTGCGCTCCTACTCTCCGCCAATGCGGTACCGGTGGCCACTGTTCGGGCCATTGTAGCATCAGGCAGACAATGGTTCGGCACCGTCGGCCGAGCTGCGAGAACGCACCACAGGTGATGCCGCATTTTTCGGACGGTTAGGAAATATCCGAACGGTTAGGCCGCTCTAAATGTCTGAAATTCGCGGCACCTCGTAAATGCCGCGACTTCTCGCCGTTTAGGGGTGGCTAACCGTCCGAAACCCGCGGCAAGACGCCACCCCGCCCCCGCAAACCTAGTTGGCGGCGTCCTCGCCCAGCACGTCCTCGACGTTCACGGCGATGTCGTGCTTGGTGGGAATCCACTCGACCTTCTTGAAGAGCGCCACCACAGTCATGGGGATGTAGGTCATCATAAAGAGCGGAAACGTGAACAGGTTAGTGAAGATGATCCAGCGCCTGCTCTTGTGGCAGTGGATGTGCTTGCGCTCGGCGATAGTCGTGATGACGGCGAGCAGGAAAAACACGAAGTACATCGAGGCAAACGTCATGATCAGCGACCCCACGCACATGGAGAGCTCGGCCTCGGTCGCAATGAAGCCGTGGCTCAGGCTGCCCACGATAAGGTAGGTCGCGTTCACAAAGGCCGAGAGAAGCGTGAGGATCATGCCCGGGGCAATGGTCATGAGCATATCGTACGAGGCAAAGCGCCCGTGGCGAATCCCGTGGAACAGGTCCCTGCAATACGAGAAGAACACCTGGTAGAACCCCTTGGTCCACCGCAGTCGCTGAACCCAGCTAGCCTTGAAGGTAACGGGTTGCTCGTCAAAGAACTCGGCCGGAGCATAGCCAATCTGGATGTTGTTCGCGCAGCAGAACGTTGAGAACTGGATGTCCTCCGTCAGGGTATGGAAGTCCCATCCGTGCATGCCCTTGATGATCTTGCCCGAGACGAGCCAGCCGGAACCAGAGATGGCGCAGCTCGTACCTACCATCATGCGGGCGTTGTTCAGGAACTTGGCCTCGCGCATGAACCACAGGGCGTTGGCGGCAGAAATCCAGCTGGAGTCGAAGTTCTTTGAGTTGCGGTAGCTCGTGCACACCAGGTAGCCGGCGTCGAAGGCATCGTTCATGATGCGGACGTAGTTGGGCGAGACGAGATTGTCTGCGTCGAAGACGAAAAAGCCCTCGTACTTGTCACCATACTCGTTGAGGATGCGGTCAAAGCCGTAGTCCATGGCCCAGCTCTTGCCACGACGCGCAAGGTCGTTCCTGTCCCAGACAATGGCCCCGGCGCGCTCGGCCTCCTCGTGTGTGTTGTCGGTGCAGGCGTCGCATACCACAAAGACATCCATGAGCTCGCGCGGGTAGTCCTGGGCGAGAATCGAGCGCACGAGGTTGCCAATGACCGGCTCCTCGTTGTGCGCCGAGATGAAGAAGGCATACCGGTGCAGCTTCTTTGCCGCGGGCAGCTTGACCGTGCCGCGTGCCGCCACGCGGATGAGATAGACAAACTGGTAGAAGTACGCCAGCGTGAAGAAGAGCCACACAATCATGTTGAAGATCACGATGGGTGTGAGTCCGATCCTGTTGAACTCCATAGCTAGCTCTCTCTCACGAGGCCGCGCACCAAACAACGCACGCGAGGCGACTGCGTTACACCCCAAGCTGCGGACAGATGCGCTCCCCTGCCTCGGTTCGTCCCATTGAGGTATCCTTCAGCGATTCTAGTACAGAGCGCAGGTCCTCCGGCAGCTCATCGGCAAGCTCGATGGTCTCTCCGGTCACGGGGTGGTCAAAGCGGATGTGCCACGAGTGGAGGAACTGCCTGGTAAGTCCCAGGTTTTGGCGAAGGTCGCCACGTCCGTAGAGCGGGTCTCCCACCACGCAGTGGCCAATGTGGCGCATGTGGACCCGAATCTGATGCGTGCGGCCGGTATAGAGGTGGCACTCAAGGAGGGTGTAGCCATCGTCGCGCCGGCCGGCCTCAAAACGCTCGAGCGTGGTAAACGTGGTGATGGCCTCGCGGGCACCCGGGTCGTCAGTCACCATCATGCGCAGGCGGTCCCTCGTCGAGCGCGCGATGCCACTCTCTATGGTGCCCTTGTCGGGAGCCACATAGCCCTGCACGAGTGTTACGTAGCGACGGTCCAGCACGCGCAGGCGGATAAGGTCCTGCAGGGCCTTCTGGGTCTCGTCGTCCTTCGCGGCAACCATGAGGCCGGAGGTGTCCATGTCAAGGCGGTGCACAATGCCCGGCCGGTCGTCTCCTTGAAGGCGTCCCAGGTGAGCGGGGCCGCAATGGGCGACAAGGGCGTTTGCCAGCGTGTCGTCGACGTGGCCGGGACTGGGGTGGCACACCAGACCGGCCTGCTTCGAGAGGACCATGAGGTACTGGTCCTCGAAGCGGATGTCCAACGGAATGTAGGGGTTGGGAGCCAGCACGCCCGTCGCGGGCTCCTCCTCGGGAAGCGTCACCTGCAGGCGATCGCCCAGGCAGAGTCGCTCGCTCTTGGACGAGACGGGCGTGGCGTTGAGCGTCACGCGCCCCTCTTCGACGAGACGTGCGCAGGCGCTTCTCGACGGCATGCCGTCCTGCGCCGAGAGAAACGCGTCGATGCGAACGCCATCGCCCTCAGGTCCCACGAGCAGGCCAACAAGACGATCAGGCATCCTGGCTGTCTCCGACGCTTGACGAGACGGACTTCCCGGTATGCTCGGGCGCCTCAACCGAGACCACCGGCTCATCGACCATCACCAGGTAGAGGATGACCGAGACGACAATGCCCACGGTGACAAAGATGTCTGCCACGTTGAACACGGGAAAGTCCATGAAGGTGGTGGCAAAGAAATCCGTGACATAGCCAAACATCATGCGGTCGATCATGTTGCCTACGCCACCACCGCACACGCAGGCGACGGAAACAACCAAAGGCATAGGCAGGCCATCGTGCGACCACACAAGCCAGATGCCAAAGGCCAGCACGACGGCAGCGAAGACGATGAACACGGGGCCGGCGCCCTCCCCAAGGGAGAACGCCGCACCCGTGTTCTTCACGAACGAGAGATCAAGGACCCCCGGGATAAACTCCTGGGGTTGCCCTGAGACAAGAGACGCACGTGCGGCGGCCTTGGTGACCTGGTCGACGAGAACGGCAAGCACGCAAATGACCCAGAACACGACGAGCCGAGCGCCACGCCATGACCGTGCCCTATGCATTGCGTCAACTGTCACAAAAGCCCCCTACGTACGTCTTCCAACAACTTCCCCAAAGCGCTAGCCCTGCTGAGACGCGCCCTCAACCGCGTCGTGGCAACGCTCGCACAGGCCGTCCTCGCCAAGCTCGCGCCAGTTCCAACACCTGGGACAACGCTCGCCCTCGGCGTGGGTGACGGTGGCAGAGAACTCCTCGCCAGCAGAGGTCGACACCTCAGAGCACACGAGCGGCTCGGCGAGGTCGATGCCCGTCGCGGCAAGCTCGTCCAGCGCCTCTGCCGGCATGGTGAGCGAAGCGCGAGCAGCCTGAGAGGTCTTCTCAGGAATGACACCCTCCGAGGCGGCCTCCTCATATGCCTTGGTGAAGGCACCCCTCGCCTCGACCAGAGCCTTGTGCGCGTTGAGGAGCGGCTCGTACTCGGCGGCCGTCATGGGCGCCTGGTACCAATCGAGCAGCGCCGCGTGCTCCTGGTTGTCCCGCATGGAGGCGGGCAGGTGCGGCATGACCTCGTCGGTGGTGTAGACCAGGATGGGCTGGAAGTCGTGGATGAGCATCGACAGGATGTAGGCCCAGGTGGTCTGCGCAGAGCGACGCTCGGGCGAGTTGGTGGCACCGCAGTAGACGCGGTCCTTCGTCGCGTTGAGGTAGCCGTTGGAGAGCTCGGTCACGTAGTCGTAGAGCGTGCGGAAGACCACGTTGAAGCGATAGCCCTCGTAGGCGCGAGCCACGGTGTCGTGGACCTCGCACATGTGCGCGAGCGTGATGCGGTCATACGGCGTGAGCTCTGCCACGGGAACGCCCTGCGTTGCGGGGTCAAACTGGTCCTCGATCTCACCGAGGAGGAACCTGAAGGTGTTGCGGATCTTGCGGTAGGCGTCGCCCACGTGGCCAAGGATTGTGTTGTCGCAGGGAACGTCGGTCGAGGTGTCGACCGAGGCGACCCACAGACGAAGCACATCGGCACCACGGGTATCGCATTCCTTGTTGGGGTCAATCACGTTGCCGAGCGACTTGGACATCTTGCGGCCCTGGCCGTCCAGCGTGAAGCCCTGGGAGACGATCGACTTGTACGGTGCCACGTCGTACGCGCCAACCGAGGTCATAAGCGAGCTCATGAACCAGCCGCGGTGCTGGTCGGAACCCTCGAGGTACATGTCGGCCGGGAACTTGAGGTAGCCGCGGTGCTTACACACGGCAGTGTGGCTCACGCCCGAGTCCCACCACACGTCGAGAATGTCGGAGTTGGCCTTGAGGTTGTGGCCACCGCACTTGGGGCAGACGCAAGCGTCGCCCAGGTAGCTCGCGGGGTCCTCGGTGAACCAGGCGTCGGAGCCCTTCTCGCGGAAGAGTTCGATGACCTTGTCGAGCGTGGCGTCGTTCATGACCGTCTCGCCGCAGTCCTGGCAGGTGTAGGCCGGAATGGGCACGCCCCAGTTGCGCTGGCGGGAGATGCACCAGTCGGGACGACCCTCCACCATCGAAGTGATGCGGTTGCGCGAGTGCGCAGGATAGAACTTGACCTTCTCAAGCTCGCGCAGGGCGTCCTTGCGCAGGCCGGTCTTGTCCATCGAGACAAACCACTGGCTCGTAGCGCGGAAGATGACGGGCTCCTTGCAGCGCCAGCAGTGCGGGTAGCTGTGCGTGATGTCCTCGTGCAGGATCAGCGTTCCACGCTCCTGGAGCCACTCGATGATCTTGGGGTTGGCGTCGTTCACGTTCATGCCGGACCACGGGCCACCGGTCCCCATGCCGTCGCCCTTGTAGAAGTTGCCGTCGTCGTCGACGGGCATCACGACGGGAATGCCAAAGCGCATGCCCGCGTTGTAGTCGTCGACGCCGTGGCCGGGCGCGGTGTGTACAACGCCGGTGCCGTCGTCGAGCGTGACGTAGTCGGCATAGATGAACTCGCCCTCGACGCCCTGGTCGCCAAAGATGGGCTGCTTGTACTTGTTGTGGCAGAGCTCGGTGCCGGTCATGCGCCAGACCTCGCCGTCGGCACGGCGCGCGAGCTCGTAGGACTCGTAGCCAAACTTAGCGCAGTCCTTCTCGACAAGCGCCTCGGCCATAATCTCGGCGCGACCGTCCACCAGCACGGCGACATAGTCCGCCTCCGGGTGCAGGATGACCGCGTCATCGGCAGGGAGGGTCCACGGGGTCGTGGTCCAGATGTCCACCCAGAGGTTGTCCTTGTAGGCCTCAAGGCCGGCAGGGACCGTGGTCATCTCGAAGCGCACAAAGATGGCAGGCGAGACCTCGTCGCCATACTCAATCTCTGCCTCGGCGAGCGCCGTGTGGCAGTGGGTGCACCAGTGCACGGGCTTGCGTCCGCGGTAGATGGCACCCTTGTCGAAAATGGCCTTGAAGATCTCGACGTCGGTGGCGTCGTAGTCGTGGACGTAGGTGAGGTAGGGGTTGTCCCACTCGGCGAGCACGCCCAGGCGCTTGAAGCCCTGGCGCTGGGTGTCGACCTGCTCGACGGCCATCTTGCGGCAGAGCTCGCGAATCTTGACCGTGGGAAGCTGGTTGAACTTCTCGGTGCCCAGCATCTCCTCGACCTTGTGCTCGATGGGCTGGCCGTGGCAGTCCCAGCCGGGGACGTAGGGCGTCTGATAGCCGCGCATGGCCCAGTAGCGGTTGATGATGTCCTTGCTGATCTTGTTCTGGGCGTGACCAAGGTGGATGGGGCCGTTGGCGTACGGAGGGCCATCGTGCAGGACGAACTTCTCGTGCCCCTCGTTCTTCTTGAGGAGCTGCTCGTAGAGCTTGTCCTCATCCCACTGGGCAAGGCGCTTTGGCTCGTTCTGAGCGAGCGACGCCCTCATGGGAAACCCCGTCTTGGGGAGGTTCATCGTCTTCTTGTACTCGTTTGCCACCTGGACACCCTCCATCTCGCGGGCACAAAAGAGCGCCCGTCCCTCGTGCTGGGACGAAGCGCTCGTTTCACACTTCGCTTGTGACCACCCAGCGAGCGGATCTTCCGCCAAACTCGGCTGGCCTGTATCGGCGGCCACTCCGTCGGCGCCTACTTGCGGGCGAGACGCGCTCCCGCTTTGGGGCCGCAGCTCCGGGGTGATCTTGCGACGGACGCCAAGGCGGGCTCCCACCATCCCCGCTCGCTTCCCTTGACGCTGTCCGAGGCTACCTGTCCCCTTCACAGCCTTCAGACCTGCATGATAGCACGTTCGCGGCATGTATTCGAGCGCCTGGAAAGCGGTGTCGGGCAGCAGTACCGGTTTGCCGGTTTCCTCGTCAACTTTG
>CAJMLD010000029.1 GCA_905214175.1 uncultured bacterium | reverse complement strand
GCCGCAGCGTACGCTGCGGCGGGGCTCCGTGTACCTGTTGTTACTACGGTTACACGTAGAACAGCATCTTGTTGTAGCTTGGCACGAGCCAGTAGTCGTGGCCGCAGACCTTCTCCATGTCGTCGACGGCGGTGCGCAGCGCGGTCATTGCGGGGATGACGACGTCGCGGTAGCAGTCATCGGCTGCCTGCGGATCCTCAAGGCCCTTGGCCTGGGCGTTCTTGGCCTCAAGGTCATCCACGGCGTCGGAGATGGCATTGATGCCGTCGGTGAGGACGCTCACCATCTTCTTCTCGGCCTTGGCGTCAATGCCCAGCTCGGCCTTGGTCGCAACGCTCGTGGCGATGTCGCCAGAGTAGTCGAAGAGCGCCGGCAGGTACATGTGACGTGTCATGTAGACCATGGTGTTGGCCTCAATGTTAAGCAGCTTGGCGTACTGCTCGGCCTTGGCCACGTAGCGAGCGTGGACCTCGGACTCGCTGAGGACGCCGTACTTCTCGAAGAACTTGATGTTCTCGGGCTTGACCAGCGCAGGAAGGGCATCCGGTGTGGTCTTGAGGTTGGGCAGCCCACGACGGGCGGCCTCCTGCTCCCACTCCTCGGAGTAGCCGTTGCCGTCAAAGAGGATGCGCTGGTGGTCACGGAAGGTGTGGCGCACGAAGCGCATGGCAACGGTGGTGAAGTCCTCGTCGGCGCGGTCGGCGACGTAGTCCACAAAGCGCTCGCACTGCTCGGCGACAGCGGTGTTGAGAACGACGTTGGGGTCGGAGAGGTTCTGCTGGCTGCCGCACATGCGGAACTCGAACTTGTTGCCGGTGAAGGCAAACGGGGAGGTACGGTTGCGGTCGGTGTTGTCGCGCAGGACCTCGGGCAGCTGCGGGACGCCCAGGTCGATGGCCTCGCGGTCGTGGGCCTCGGGCTGCTCCTTCTTCACGAGGGCCTCGACAATAGGCGTGAGGGCATCGCCCAGGAAGACGGAGATGATCGCCGGAGGCGCCTCGTTGGCGCCGAGGCGGTGATCGTTACCGGCAGAGGCAACAGACATGCGCAGCAGGTCTGCGTGGTCGTCGACGGCAGCCACGAGGCAGGCGAGGAAGACGAGGAACTGCAGGTTGTCCTGCGGGTCGTCGCCCGGCTCGAGGAGGTTCTTGTTGTCGGCGCAGAGCGACCAGTTGTTGTGCTTGCCGGAGCCGTTCACGTAGTCGAAGGGCTTCTCGTGCTGCAGGCAAACCAGGCCGTGGTGGGAGGCGATGAGCTTCATCTTCTCCATGGTGAGGAGGTTGTCATCGATGGCAAGCGAGCCCTTCTCGAAGATGGGGGCAAGCTCGTGCTGGCTCGGCGCAACCTCGTTGTGCTTGGTCTTGGCGGGAATGCCGAGCTTCCAAAGCTCGTCGTCGAGCTCCTTCATGAACTCGTTGACCGTCGGGCGAATGGCGCCGAAGTAGTGCTCCTCGAGCTCCTGGCCCTTGGCAGGCTCGCAGCCAAAGAGGGTGCGGCCGGTGAGGATGAGGTCGGGGCGCGCCTGGTAGTCCTCCTCCTTGATGAGGAAGTACTCCTGCTCCGGGCCGATGGTGGTGTAGACGCGGTGCGGCTTCTGGCCGAAGAGCGCGAGCAGGCGCTTGGCCTGCTTCTCGAGGGCAACCTCAGAGCGAAGCAGCGGCGTCTTCTTGTCGAGTGCCTCGCCGGTGTAGCTGATGAAGGCGGTGGGGATGCAGAGAACCTCGTCCTTGATGAAGGCGGGGCTGGTGGGGTCCCACACCGTGTAGCCGCGGGCCTCGAAGGTGGCGCGCAGGCCGCCGGAGGGGAAGCTCGAGGCGTCGGGCTCGCCCTGGACTAGCTCCTTGCCGGAGAAGGTCATGAGCACGGAGCCGTCGCCGTTGGGGGAGATGAAGCTGTCGTGCTTCTCGGACGTGATGCCCGTGAGCGGCTGGAACCAGTGGGTGTAGTGCGTGGCACCCTTCTCGAGAGCCCACTCCTTCATGGCGTGAGCGACCTCGTTGGCGATGTCGATGTCGAGAGGCGCGCCCTCTTTGATGACCTGCATGAGCTTCTTGTAGGTCGGCTTGGGGAGGCGTTCCTGCATGTCCTTGTCGGTGAACAGCAGGCTCCCGTATTCCTCTGAGACCTTGTCTGTGGCCATACTGCCTCTTCTCCTGTCCCTGAACTTTCCCGGAGGTACCGCGCGGAGGTTGCTGCCCGCCCTGTACCCTTGTACGCACACCACTGTACCGTGGCTTTGTTTCCCAAAGCGGGAAGAGCTTGTTTCTACGCAATTTCAAGGAAGGGAAGGTTGGGGGACAGGGGGTGGGCCAAGGCCCCTGGGGCGTGTCGCTGGAGGACGCATACGACCCTCGAGCTGTGGGCTCCTCTCGCTCATCCTTCCGCCGTGGCTATTTCCGTCCGACACCTCGGTAGAATGGACTTGTCAAAACGAGAGGGGATAGGTTCATGTCAGAATCCACCACCGCGGTTGCCGCCGAGACGGGCGCAACGCGCCGTACCATAGCCGTCATCGATGGCAACTCGCTCATGCACCGTGCCTACCACGCCATAATGCAACCCATGACCGCGCCGGACGGTCGCTCGACCAACGCGCTCTTTGGGTTCTTCAACATGTTTATCAAGATGGTCGAGACCTTCCATCCCGATGGGATCATCTGCGCCTTCGACAAGGGCAAGCCCAAGGTGCGCATGGAGAAGCTCCCCCAGTACAAGGCGCAGCGCCCGCCCATGGACGAGGCGCTTCACGAGCAGTTCCCCATGGTGAAGGACCTACTCCGCGTGCTGGACGTGCCGGTCTGCGAGCTCGAGGGCTGGGAGGGCGACGACATTCTGGGCACCCTCGCGCGGCGCGGTGAGGCTGCGGGCTATGAGATGCTGCTCTTCACCGGCGACCGTGACATGTACCAGCTGGCAACCGAGCACGTGAAGATCGTCTCAACAAAGAAGGGCGTCTCGGAGGTCCAGATCATGACCCCCGAAAGCGTCGACGACCTCTACCACGGCATCACGCCCCATCTTGTCCCGGATTTCTACGGCCTCAAGGGTGACACCTCGGACAACATTCCGGGTGTGCCGGGCATTGGCCCCAAGAAAGCCGCGGCGCTCATCGTGAAGTACGGCAACCTTGACGAGGTCATCGCACACGCCGACGAGGTAAAGGGCAAGATGGGCGAGAATCTCCGCGCCCACGTGGACGATGCCCTGCTCTCTCGCGAGATCGCAACCATCCGTACCGACGCCCCCCTCGACATCGAGCTTTCCGACGCGAAGTTTCCCACCTTCGATCCTGCCGAGGTCACCAAGGCCTTCTCGGCGCTTGGGTTCACCGGACTCACGGGGAGGCTTGCGCGCCTTGGGGGCGGATCTGGGCGCGTTCCGGCTGCTGTCGCGCAGGGCGGCGCGGCTCCTGGCGCCACCGCCGATGCCTCTCCCGTTGTCGGCGCGGACGTCTCGGTGCCAAAGCCGCTCGAGGGAGACGCTGCTGCCGCTGCCCTCAGGGATGCCGTCAAGGGGGACGCCTGGCTCGGCTGCGCCGTGGGGGAGGACCCGTCCGCGGGAACGCTCTTCTCGCAGGGTTACACGCTGTGGGTTTCCGTTGCAGACGACGTGCTGCTGCGCTTTGCTGGCGCCCCTGCTGACGCCGCTCTGAAGCTTGCGTTTGCCGAGGGCCATGTGGCTTCGGGCGACGTCAAGGCGCTCTTCCACCGTCTCTCGCCAGTTGACTCCTCGCTGCCCGAGACCATGGCTGCCGCAGACCTTGCCCCGGAGCGCATCTTCGATGTGGGAGTGGCTGCCTACCTGCTGGAATCTGATCGCTCGTCATTCGAGGTGCGAGGCCTGGCCGAGCAGTTCCTCTCGTCCGCACTTCCCGAGGAGGGCTCGGCGCCGGCGGCTGCCGTCGAGGCCGTCGCTTCGCGCCTGCTGGTGCCGGTGCTTGCCCAGCGGCTTGCCGACGACGGGTCCGCTGACGTCATGAACAAGATAGAGATGCCGCTTTTGCCGGTACTTGCCCAGATGGAGCGCGTGGGGCTCTCTGTTGACCCGGCAATTCTCGCGCGACAGTCTGCCGAGCTTGGCGCCGAGATAGACCAGATGGTCTCTGACATCCACGCCATGGCGGGGGAGGACTTCAACATCGACTCTCCGCAGCAGCTCTCGCACATTCTCTTTGACGTACGCAAGCTGCCCACGTTTGGCATGAAGCGCACCAAGCGCGGCTTCTACTCGACAAACGCCAAGGTCCTCGCCGACCTTGCCCAGACGGACGAGCTGGTCGCCAAGGTGCTGGAGTACCGCGAGCGTGCCAAGATCAAGTCGACCTACCTCGACGCGCTGCCGGCGCTCATCAGGGGCGACCACCGCATCCACACTACGTTCAACCAGACGGTCGCGGCAACTGGGCGCCTGTCGAGCTCAGATCCCAACCTGCAGAACATCCCTACCCGCTCTGAGCTGGGGCATCGCGTGCGAACCGCCTTCACGGTGCCCGAGGGATCGGTCTTTCTCGCCTGCGACTACTCGCAGATTGAGCTGAGGCTGCTCGCGCACCTCTCTGGCGACGAGCACCTCATTGCCGCCTTCAACGAGGGCGCGGACTTCCACGCCGCCACCGCCGCGCGCGTCTTTGGCGTGCCCGTCGAGGAGGTTACGCCGCAGCTGCGCAGCCGCGCGAAGGCCGTGAACTTTGGCATTGTCTACGGCCAGCAGGCGTACGGCCTTGCCACCTCGCTCAAGATCCCGCGAGCCGAGGCGCAGCAGATGATCGACCGCTACTTCGAGGCGTACCCTGGGGTTCGGGCCTACCTTGACCAGTCTGTTGCCTTTGCACACGAGCACGGCTATGCCATCACCATGTACGGTCGCAAGCGCCACATCCGCGAGTTCCAGCAGAGAAACAAGCAGCTTGTTGCCTTTGGCGAGCGTACGGCGATGAACCACCCCATGCAGGGCACGGCGGCGGACATCATCAAGATTGCCATGGCCCGTGTTGAGAAGCGCCTTGTCGAGGAGGGGCTGCGCTCAAAGCTCGTGCTTCAGATTCACGACGAACTGGACCTCGAGGTGCCTGTAGATGAGATTGACGCAGCGTCTGCGCTGGTCAAGGAGACCATGGAGGGCGTGGTGCAGCTCAAGGTGCCGCTCATCGCGGAGGTCTCCTCTGGCGCCACGTGGGCCGATGCGAAGTAGGGGGTACGGTGGCACAGGGAAAGACGCGCATGCGCGTGGTGGCATATTCCGACGGCTCGTCCCGGGGAAACCCGGGCCCGGGCGGCTTTGGTGCCGTGCTGCTCTATACAGATCCCGCAGGTCAGACGCACCGGCGCGAGCTCTCCCAGGGGTACCGGCGCACGACGAACAACCGCATGGAGCTCATGGGGGCAATCGCCGCACTGGAGGCGCTCACCAGGCCATGCAGCGTGGAGCTGCACTCCGATTCGCAGTATGTGGTGAAGGCGTTCAATGACCACTGGATTGACGGGTGGATTCGTCGCGGCTGGAAGACCTCGCAGAAGCAGCCGGTAAAGAACGTCGACCTGTGGAATCGCCTGCTCGCTGCCATGGCTCCGCACGATGTGAGCTTGGTGTGGGTGAGGGGCCACGCCGGCCACGACCTTAACGAGCGCTGCGACGAGCTTGCCACCACGGCCGCCGATGGAAACGCGCTCGTAGATGACGAGGGCTTTTCGGACGCGGACGTATAGGGATATTGGGATTTGCGTGGGATTACGAGGGGTTCGCAACACCTGCTGGCGCACGTTTTTCTGGGGCACGCTTGGATTTTCGAGACCCCTCAAACGGCAATCTTGACGCTAAAGGTCCCGCGAAGGCGATGGCGAGTGAGCGCGTCAGTGCTCTCGGTGCTATAGTTTCCCATGGCTAACAATTGTCTCCGCAGACGCGTTCCCCATGGACGTTGCGCTCGGCGGGGAGAAGGGAGAACGCCATGAAGCCAATCGATATCGTCCTTGTCCTGGTTGTCGTCGCGATTCTTGTCGTTGCCATCCGCCGCTTTGTTGGTACGGCGACAGGGACGCGCGACTGCTGCAGCGGGGCCAAGAAGACCGCCGGGAAGCAGTTCAAGGCCCGCAAGATCGAGGATACGGACGAGAGCCACTATCCCTACCAGGCCGATCTTGAGATCGGCGGGATGAGCTGCGAGCACTGCGTCGATAGCGTTACCCGCGCGCTCGACTCCATCGACGGCACCTGGGCCACGGTCTCGCTTGCCGGAGGTCGCGCGCACGTGCGCTCGAAGTCGCCCATCGACGAGGAGGCATACCGCAAGGCCGTCGAGGAAGCCGGCTACCGTCTGGTGGGATGAGACAAAGGGACTGTCCCTTTGTCTCATGAGCAGATGGTCTTGCCAATCATGATGTTCAGGATCTCGACGTCGGTGGGGTGCATGCCCACGCGGCCGACGTAGCCCATCGAGCGGATGGTCTCTTCGGCCGTCTCGCCGATAAGCCCCTCGCCAGGCCTAAAGTCCACGTTTGCCAGCGCCATGTCGCAGCCGAGAATCGCCGCATCGACCGCCGCCGCAATTTTTGCCGCGCAGCTGGGCTTGGCGCCGTCGCACACAATGCCACCCACGTTGGCAAGCGTGTTTGCGATGGTGGCTTGGTACTGCCCAAAGGAGCCTCCGCGCAGGTAGCACACGGCAGCTCCTGCCCCGGTTGCCGCCGTGACGGCACCGCAGAACGCCGAGAGCTCGCCGATGAAGCGCTTGGCGTGTATGGCCGTGAGGTCGGAGAGCGCCACGGCACGTAGCATCTCGTCGTGGGGGACGCGTAGGTACGCGGCGTACTCTGCCACAGGCAACGAGCACGTGATGCCCTGG
This sequence comes from uncultured bacterium, assembly GCA_905214175.1. Classification (GTDB taxonomy): domain Bacteria; phylum Actinomycetota; class Coriobacteriia; order Coriobacteriales; family Atopobiaceae; genus Tractidigestivibacter. The sequence goes on along the minus strand of CAJMLD010000029.1, from coordinate 5,201 downwards.
TTGCCGCTCCCGCAGTTGATGACCACGGGCATGGCGCAGCCGCTCATGCGCGCGTCCGAGCCGGCCGCTGCGGCAGCCCGCGCACGGCACGAAATGTCGTCGGGCCTTGTGAGCAGGAGCGTCTTGCCAATGCGTGCCCCCCAGTCGCCCGAGAGCCCCTCGTCCGAGATGGCGCGATTGAGCTCCACCTGGCGCTCGACCATCTCGCAGATGTCCTCAACGTCAACCTCGTGCGCGAACTCCCAGATCCCCTCCAGCGAGAGAGACGAGAGACCCGGTTCCTCCGGCTCCCCGTCGGCGTCGCAGGTGTCCTGCTCGTTTGCCGTGACGCCGTCGACGCTGACGGTCTTCCCATCTCGCGAGAGCTCGACTACGTTGGTGTGTCGGCCGGCCACGCAGGCCACGCTGGTGTGGCCATCTGCCGTGGCCACCGCGCGAACGTAGAGGTTGGGCACATCCTCCGCGAGGGAGACCGTGCAGAACCCCGCCGAGACGAGCTCCCGCGTGCGTCGACGGTCCTCGTCTCCCACGCCCTCAAGCACCTCGAGCGCGCGCGTGGCGTCTCCGCCGACGGCGCCCAGCGTTGCCGCCGCCTCGATCCCGCGCTGGTCACCCGAGTTGGGCACCGTCACGCTCTTTACGTTCTTGATGATGTTGCCGCTGCAGGACACCTCGAGGTGCTCCGGCACGGTGCCCAATGCGTCACGCGCGAGGGCGGCCACATAGGCCACGGCAATGGGCTCAGTGCAGCCAAGTGCGCAGACAAGCTCACGCCTCAGGATGTCGAGATAGGTGTCGTAGGTGCTGGGATCCATGGGCCCTCCAGCCGTTGTTGTGCGCGGCTCAGCGCGCGGTCGGGGGAAACGGTAGCGCTAGCGCGACGCCATGTCACGCCTGTTGGTCTCCTCGCCGTCAAACCTCCGGATGACGTTGGGGAGCTCGCGTGCGAGGCGGGACATGGGACCGTGCCACACGGCGCGTCGCGGCCAGGCGTGGCCAACGTAGATGGTGCGCAGCCCGCAGTCGGGGTGGGGGAAGTCGCGACGCGAGTCGTTGCCAACCATGAGGCACTCGTCGCACGTGAGCCCGAGTGCATTCACGAACTCTTGGTAGAAGCGGGCATTTGGCTTGAGCCTGCGCGCGTTGTCCCAGTTGGAAATCAGCGCGAAGTCCTTTGGCGAGACGTCCGCCCATGCCATGCGCGCCTCCACGCATGTCTCCGAGAAGGCGGGGTTCGTTGCAAGCGCACAGGTGAGGCCCAGCTCGTGCACCGTATCGACTGCCTTGCGCCCGCCACGCTGGGGTCGGGCCGCAACAATGCCCCCGCGCATGGAGGGCACGAATTCGCGGTCGTAGTAGTCGACGGCATCCGCTATGGCCGGGTCTTCCAGGGGTATACCGGTGAACGCTTGAATCTCACGGTTAAAGACCTGATGGTTGGTGAGGTCGTCGGAGCGGTCGCGGTCCTCCATGGCGAGGTAGGCCTTTGTGAAGGGTCCGCCCATGAGGAGCGCCGGCGTGCGAGAGATGTCGCCGAGAAGTCCCGAGAGCCCTGCAACATAGCGCGTCATGAACGCTGTGAAGTTGATGTCGAGCAGGGTGTCATCGAGGTCGAAGAGAACCGCCTTGATCATGCCATCAACCCCCGTTCCCGCTCAGACCCTTCCCGTGAGCACTGATACCCCTTTGGGACCCTACAGAACCCCAGTACTCGATGCAAGATTACTCGCGAGAACCTCATCAGCCTAAGCTTTGTGGTGTTAGTGCCGCTCGCGTTTCAATTCGACCGCTGACAGTACAGGCATCTGTTCATCTCCCGGAAACCTATATATTTTCATGCAGAAAATAAGTCCCGCTATAACGAATACGCGACGGGGGCGTAAGGGCGGGAGCCACGTTGCAAGCGAGATTTAGTCTTTGGGGGGTGGCAGCATGTCGGGCAGCACGGAGTACGTCGCAGACGCAAACCGCGCTCGAATCATGCGCGCAATCGTCGACCACGGGCCACTCTCCCGGGTGGAGATTGCGCAGGTAAGCGGCTTGTCTCCGGCAACCGTCACGCGCAACATCGCCTACCTCATGACGGTGGGCGTGCTTGCGGAGGACACCACCCGCGTGCGCACGGAGGGTAGGAGCCGCATTCCTGTCATGGTGAACGCCGCCTACGGGCGCATTGCCATCGTGGGTCTCACCTATCGCGGCGCCACGCTCTACCAATATGACATGGCACTCGAGCCCTGCGCCGAGCCCGTCTTGCTTGGGGGAGACTTCTCCCCGGCGGATCTTCCGCGCGAGGTCGAGGCACACCTCTCCCGCGCGGACGGCGAGTTCGAGAAGACCCTGCGCGCGGTGGGCATCCTCCACTGCGACGAGTCCTGGGACGCGGTCCCGGGGCTTTCGGACTCGCTTTCACGCCGCCTTGGCGTCCCCGCCTTCGAGCAGCGCGCCGAGGACTGCGCCGAGTACAAGATTCTTCACGACGAGTCGGAAGAGGCGAGCGCCAATCACCTCCTTGTGAGCCTGGGCTCGGAGGTGCTCGTGGGCATCGCCCAGGGCGGCAAGCGCCTGCCGCTTCGGAACGGCTCGTACGCCGAGATAAGCCGCCCGCTCGCAAACAGCGGCGAGCCCGAGGGCGCAATCGTCGACCGTCTGGTCGACATCCTCTCAATTCTCACCAGTCTCTTTACCGTCGACGCCATCTTCATGATGGGCTCCGGCGAGGAGGCGCTTCTGGCCGGTGTTCCTGTAGACCTGGGCAACGTGGCCCAGGTGGGAAACACCTCCGGAGAGCTCCCCAGAGTCGTGGTGGTGAGCCAGACCTCTAGGGAGATGTCACGCATCATGACCGCGCAGGTGAGAGGCACGCTCCTGTGCGTCGGATGAGCCGGCTCGCGCCGGTTGTGGAGCCGTGGCCACCCCACGGCATGGCACGCGTCCGCAAGGCGCGTGGAGGGAAGGGATACGTATGGTAGTTCTCGTTAGATGTGATGACCGTCTCATCCACGGCCAGTGCATGACCGTCGTGGTCAAGGGCAACCACATCGAGCGCATCATCGTCGTCGACGACCTTACGGCGAGCAACTCGATTCTGCGCTCCGTCTTCAAGGCTGCCGTTCCTGCAGACATGAAGGCCGGCGTCTACACGGTGGACGAGGCCGCTCCACTCATCGAGAAGGCCATGGGCGACGATGTTCGCACGCTCGTGCTCATGAAGTCCCCCGTCACATACAAGCGTCTGCTGGAGAAGGTGCCCGAGCTGCCCAAGGAGCTCAACGTTGGCCCCATGTCCAAGCGCAAGGGCACCACGGAGGTCACGCCCACCTCGCACCTCATGCCCGACGAGGCGCAGGCCGTGAAGGACGTCGTTGAGCAGGGCGCTCATGTCTTCTTCCAGCAGGTTCCCAGCCAACCCGTCGTCGAGTGGGACGACGTGAAGGACAGGTTCTAGGGTCCGTGCGCGGACCTTGGAGCCAGATAAGATCCCGCCAGCAGCGGGATAGGTCCTGGTGTCAAAGGAAAGGAAGGTACTGCCATGAGTTTTCTACAGGCATTGCTCCTGGCACTGTTTGGGTGGATGGGCTCCATCTACTCGCCGGTGCTCATAGGAGGACTCGCAGGCTGGTATACGATCGGCCGGCCGCTGGTCTCAGGCATGATCATCGGCATCATCCTTGGTGACGTCCAGACCGGCATCATCATGGGCGCTGCCATCCAGATGCTCTACATTGGCCTCGTGACCCCTGGTGGCACGATGCCTGCCGACGTCAACTTTGCCGCGTGGATTGGCATCCCGCTGGCTATGGTCGCCGGTGCCGGCAAGGAGTACGCGCTCGCGCTTGCCGTGCCGCTGTCATCTCTCGGCGTCCTTGCCGTCTATGGCCTGTGCGCCATCAACCTGTACTTTGTCCACAAGCAGGATGCCGACGTTGAGTCCGGCAAGCTCGATGCCGCCGCACGCATCCCCATCGTTGGCCAGATCACCAACTTCGTGCTGCGCTTCTTCCCGATTCTTCTCATCAACTTCTTTGGTCAGGACCTCATCACCGCGCTTGTCAACGCCCTGCCCGTCCAGGTGACCGACATCCTCCAGATCTTTGCCAACATGCTGCCGCTCGTGGGCTTCATGCTCCTCATGCGCATGATCTGCAAGCGTGACGTCGACCTCATCCTCTTCTGCGTAGGCTTTGCGCTCATGTCCGTACTCAAGCTCGGCATGGTCACCATCGTGATCTTCGCCCTGGGCATTGCTTACCTCGACTACCGCGGCACCAATGCCGCCGCTGCCCCCGAGAGGAGTGAGTAGACATGGCAAACGACATCACCACCGAGAATCAGGAGATGGGCGGCGCCAAGAAGCTCAGCAAGAGCGCCATTCGCCGCGCGTACTGGGACTGGATGTTCTACAACCTGTCCGTGCAGAACTTCGAGAGGATGCAGGGCCCTGCCATCATCAAGATGCTGGCCGACGTCCGCGAGGACCTCTACCCTGGCAATCCCGAGGCCCAGCAGGAGATGCTTGAGCGCCACGAGGTCTTCTTCAACACCGAGCCGTACCTGGGCAGCATCGTCCCCGGTATCGTCCTTGGCATGGAGGCAAGCAAGGCGGAGGGCAACGACGAGATTTCCTCCGAGTTCATCAACTCGATCAAGACCGCGCTCATGGGTCCCTTCGCTGGCATTGGTGACTCTCTGCTCCCCGGCACGCTGATCCCGATCCTGCTTTCCATCGCCCTTGGCATGTCGCCCAACGGCGAGGTCACCGGCCCGATCTTCTACATCGTGGTCTTCCTGGCCATCATGCTGCCGCTCACCTGGTTCCTGTTCTCCTACGGCGTGAAGGCCGGCGCCAACGCCGCAGAGCTCGTGCTCTCGGGTGGCATCAAGGACAAGGTCACCCGTGCCGCCGAGGTAGTTGGCCTCATTGTCGTGGGCGCCATCTGCGCGCAGTACGCCAAGTTCAACATTGGCCTTGTCTACACCAGCGGCGACCTCACGATCAACATCGCAGATATCCTGGACTCGATTTTCCCCGAGCTGCCGGTGCTCATCATTTCCTTCGTGACCTACTGGCTCATGGTCAAGAAGAACTGGTCTGCCGGCAAGATGATGCTGCTCATGCTCGTCATCTCCATCGTGGGGTACTTCACCACGATCCTTGCGGTCTAGAAGCAAGGAGCGCATAACCGCAACGCCTTCGTGGG
>CAJMLD010000028.1 GCA_905214175.1 uncultured bacterium | reverse complement strand
CGATTTCTGCCAGCACCATGGAATGCGTGATGCGCAGGCGCGGGCGGAGCTTTTCGGGCTCGGCTGCAATGAGACGCTCGAAGGTCTGCTTGTTCCAGCCCACAAAGTCGGAAGGCGGCGTCTTTACCTTGATCTTCCGGGCACGCTTGGGATCGCCGCCCGCCTTGGCCAGGGCCTTTGCGCGCTCGATGTCGTACTCGGTCGCCTCCGCGATCACGCGGCCCTCGGTGTCGAAGCCGGCACGACCGGCGCGTCCCGCAATCTGGTGGAACTCCCGCGCGTTGAGGCGGCGCATGTGCTTGCCGTCGAACTTGGTGAGCTGGGTGAGAAGCACGGTGTGGATGGGGACGTTGATGCCAACGCCCAGGGTGTCGGTACCGCAGATCACGGGGAGAAGTCCCTGTTGGGCGAGCTTCTCCACCAGCAGGCGGTAGCGCGGCAGCATGCCGGCGTGGTGTACCCCCACGCCCGTGAGGATGAGGCGCTTCAGGGTCTTGCCAAAGGTCGTGGTGAAGCGAACGCCCTTGACAGCATCCTTTAGAGCCTCGCGCTGCTCCTTCGACGAGACGCCGTAGCTCGAGAGGGCCTGCGCGCTCTTGAGCGCGGCCTCCTGCGAGAAGTGCACTATGTAGAGAGGTGCGTCGCCGTCGCGCAGGGCAAGCTCCACCGTGCCCTCGAGCGGGGTCTCCACAAACTCGTAGGAGAGGGGTACCGGGCGGGGCGCATCGAGCACCTTGTCCACGGTGCGTCCGGTGTGCTCCTCGAGCGAGGTGGCGATGTCGGTGACATCGCCCAGCGTGGCGGACATGAGCAGAAACTGCGTGTGGGGGAGAGCAAGGAGTGGCACCTGCCACGCCCAGCCGCGGTCCCGGTCGCTGTAGAAGTGGAACTCGTCCATGGCCACGCAGCCTATGTCCGCGTGCTCGCCAAAGCGCAGCGCGTCCTGGGCAAGGATCTCGGCGGTGCAGCAGATGACAGGCGCCTCGCTGTTTATCACCACGTCGCCCGTGATCATGCCCACGTTGTCCTTGCCGAGAAGGTCCACAAGGTTGAAGAACTTCTCGCTGACCAGCGCTTTTATGGGTGCCGTGTAGTAGGCGCGGCGATTGGTGCAGTTGGCTATGAAGAGCATGCCCAGGGCAACCATGCTCTTGCCCGAGCCTGTGGGGGTACCCAAGATCACGTGGTCGCTTGACGCAAGGTCGAGAAGGGCCTCCTCCTGGTGGTCCCAGAGCTGCATGCCGCGCGACTCGACCCAGCCGAGGAAGAGCTCAAGCGCGTCCTCAGCGGGGATGTTGGGGTAGGTCTCCTCGTCCGGCCAGGGGATGAGGCGCCCCAGCGAGCCGGGGCCGTTGGGACCGAGGTCTACGGCGGTGGGATTTGACGCGCCGTCCGTGGCGCCGGACTCCCCGGCGCTCATCGAGCGTCCTCCGAGCAGGGCTCGGTTCCACCGGCAAGCTCCGCTCGCACCACGTCCTGGAGGTGGCGCTCGGCTGCCGCCGTTGCCTCCGCGTCGCCCGAGCGCTTGGCCTTCCGGTAGGCGGCCATCGCCTGGGCAAATGGCCCCTCGACGAGGCTGCCTGCGTCGTCCTGCTCGCCGTACGGAGCGTCTGCTGGCGCTTGCGTCGGTGCGTCGAAGGCAGTCCGTGCCCCGTTAGCCTCGAGCTGCTCGCGCAACTGCTCTGCGAGCTTCATGTCGTCCTCGTCCATGCTGTCCTCCTCGGCCCTGCGGCCGGTGTTCTCGTTATCTTGTGGCGCCCTTTTCGGCCATGTCGGCGGCGCGGAGCTTGGCGGTCTCGCGCCGCGCCCACGCGGGCCTGTTCAGTATCGCACGTCCAATGCCTGCGAGGTCGCACGCGCCCCGCTCGAGGAGGGCCTCTGCCGCGGTGCCCGTCTTTATGCCGCCTGCTAGCAGCACCGGCACGCCAACGGCTGCCCGGATGGGCGCCGCCGAGTCCGCAAACCAGCCAGGGGTGTCCTCGTGGCCAGGCCTGCCGTAGTAGCACATGCCGCCCGAGACGGACACAAGGCTCGCTCCTGCCGCCTCCACCATGCGCGCAAGCGCCACGGCATCGTCGATGGTGTTGCCGCCAGGCAGGTAGTCGCAGCCGCCAAGGCGAACGGACACCGGGTAGCCTGCGGGCAGCTCTGCTCGCACGGCGGAAAGGACCTCCAGAAGGAGCCTCGCCCTGTTTTCAAGCGAGCCACCGTAGGCATCCTGCCGCAGGTTGGTGAGGGGCGAGAGGAACTGGTCAAGCAGGTAGCCGTGCGCGGCGTGTATCTCGATGCCGTCAAAGCCGGCCGCGTAGGCGCGGCGCGCAGCAGCCGAGAAGTACTCGGGTATGCGTGCGATGTCATCGGCGCTCATGGGGCGGGGGAAGGGGTGGCCAACCTTGGCGCCCGGGCAGGTGACGGCGGAGGGCGCCAGGGCCTGCGCGCCCGTGAGCTTCTCGTCCGCAGCAGAGCCTGCGTGCGAGAGCTGTACAAAGACGGGAGTGCCCTGGTCGTGGACGGTTGCCGCCTCTCGCTTGAGGCCTTCGACGTCCCTGTTGTGTGCGATGGATGCCTGGTGTGCGGTCGCGCGCCCCTCCTCGCAGACAAAGTGGTGGCCGCACTCAACAAGGCCCAGGTAGCCGCCGCGTGCACGGGCGGCGTAGTGGTCGCAGAGTGCCTGGGTCACCCGACCGGATGCGTCCGCCTTTCTCGTGGCAACGGGCACCATGACCAGGCGGTTCTTGAGCACGAGCTCGCCCACGGCAAGCGGCTGGTCATACATCATGCGTGCGCGTCCCCCTTGCGGGGAAACGAAGTCACGGCAGTTGCCAGCGCGGCACCGGCCTCGTTGGTGATGGAGATGCATGGCGGCTCCATGCCACGCGCGGCCAGGGCGGCGGCCAGGGACCCCCGTACCGTGCACACGGGTGCGCCGGAGGTGGCGTCGAGGGTTTCCAGCTCGAGGGGATCGATCTTTGCGCCCTGCGGCAAGAGGCGCGACAGGGCATCTGTCGCCGCTCCTTTGGCGGCAAGGTGGCCGGCAACGTACTCCGCGGGGTTCTCGCGCGCGCTTGCCTGGGCGAGTTCGGCAGGGGTGAGCAGGTGGGAGAGCCTGTCCGCCGAGTGGGCGAGAAGGTCCTGCGCGCTGGCTATGCGCACGAGCCGCGTTCCCGTGGCGTGCATCCCCGTGTCCATGGTGCTCCGTCCCTCGTTCTTGGCCTGTCCCTCTAGGGTAGCGCGAGGAGGGGCTGTGCGAGCAGCGGGGCAGAGCGGTCTGCGGCGTCTAGTTGCCGTGCCGCGGCAGCCGATTGTCCCAGACCTCTTGGAGAATGCGTTGTGGTGTGGTGCCAAGCGCGTCGGCGTAGGCGTAGACTTCGCTCAGGTGGAGCGAGCGCTCGCCAGACTCGAACTTCGAGACCATCGACTGGTTAATGCCCAAGCGGGTTGCAACCTGGTCCTGCTTCAGGCCAGATTCCATCCTCAGCTTGCGGAGGACCTTACCCACGAGTCTGTCGGCAATCTCGTACATGCGCCGGAATGTAGACCCCCGCGCATGACATTCAAAAATAGAATATTCTTGTGTCTACCAGGAAAACGACGCTATTTATCAGGTGATACTTTGGAAAACCCACAAGAAGAGCTCCGCGGCTGTGCAGACATCGCCAGGGCACTGGCTCTCCAGGCGGCAAGTGGCTCCGTCTCTCCGGAGTCGCTCGACCTTCTCGCCGACAAGATCGAGGACACTGCGCGCATGCTCGACGGGGAGCACATCGAGCGCTGGGTCGAGGTCATCCGTGATGCCAACGGGATCGAGCGCGAGGTCCACGAGAGTATGGCATAGCTACGTAGGCGCGCGGCGCGGGAACGGGTCACATGCCGTAGTCGAAGAAGGACGAGACGTGCACCGTGACGCAGTCGGTCTCGCGGTCGACGAGGTCAAGCGTCTTTACTGTGTCTTCGACGATGGCCACGCGGTGCTCGGGGATTTCAAGCTCTTGCGTCAGCTGGCGGAGAAACTCGACCTTCTCGGACTTCTCCGCCACAGTCACCACATGGCTGGGATCCAGGCCGTAGCAGCGCGTGACAAAGGCGCGCTTCCCGGGCGCCTCGACGTCGCTTGCCTGCGAGCAGGCCCACACGCGGTTCTCGCCCTTGTCCTGGATGAAACGTTTAATCTGCGGGACCGGACGCGAGCTGGCGTAGGGGTCGTGCGTGCGGACGTAGTCCTCCCAGTCCTCGTCGGGGCAGGCGCTGTGGCAGAGGTCGCCAAACTCGTAGACCGCAAGGACGCCGTCGATGTCAAAGACCACGGCGGTCTGCGGCTCCAGCAGGTACTCCATAAGCTTGGTCACGACATGCTCCCTTCGCTTGCGTTCCCGTCCGAACTTCCGTCTGGACTCCCGACCGGGCTCTCGCTGGCCTCTCGTCGGGCTCCTGCCCACGGAGTTTATCGCCTTTTCTCAAAACGCCTACGCGGCAACTGGGCAAACGTGTCCGTCGATTCAAAGAAAGCGATATAGAGTGACCGGCGCCGCTCGTCGCCAAACGGTGCAAGTTTCAAAGAGCTGACATTCGCGCGGCCCAATGGGTAGACCAACAAGTGGAAGCATTTCCCCAACGCCCTCCGGGCAGGAAAGAAGGCTGTCATGGCACTCGACAAGAAAGTCGGCGACACCCTCAACGCGCAGATCAACAAGGAGCTCTACTCGGCATACCTCTATCTCACGTTCGCCGACTACTACGAGGATCGTGGCCTCAAGGGGTTCGCGAACTGGTACATGGTACAGGTGCAGGAGGAGGTCGCCCACGCCAAGATTCTTCGTCGTTACCTACTGGACAACGACTACCAGGTCAAGATGGCAGCCATCGCCGAGCCCGACAAGACCTTCACCAACGACCTCGAGCCGCTCCAGGCGGGCCTCGAGCACGAGCGCTACATCACGGCCGCAATCAACGAGTGCTACCAGGCCGCCTACGACGTGCATGACTTCCGCACCATGCAGCTGCTCGACTGGTTCGTGAAGGAGCAGGGCGAGGAGGAGACCAACGCCTCGGACATGATCAAGAACATGGAGCTCTTTGGCTCCGACCCCAAGGGCCTCTACGACCTGGACCGCGAGTACCAGGCCCGTACCTACGTGGCACCCACGATGGCGATGTAGGCCTCACAGACACACAGGCGAGAAGCGCGGTGGCCTCTTCGGTCACCGCGCTTTTGTATGCGCATTGCCCGTGGCCTGCGGTTCGTTGACAGTTTTCGAAAACTGTTCGTTGCCACACATTCTCTTCACATCATATTATGGGCTCATTCGTTGACAGGGTGTCAACAAGGGAGGTGTAGTCGATGCGTGGTGAGATTGCCGAGACGCGCCGCGAGCAAATTGTTGCCGCCGCCCGCTCCCTGTACGAGGAGAAGGGGATCGACCGCACCTCGGTAAAGGACATCACCGACAGGGCCGGCATCACGCGCAGTCTCTTCTACCACTACTTCTCGAGTCGCGACGAGGTGACCGACGCCATTCTCGACGCCTATGTGGAGTCCTTCGTGGCTGCGGTGCGTGAGTGGAACGCACAGCGCGTGCGCGGGGACGTCGCCGGCGCCCTCAAGACATGCGTTGCCATGCTGCGCCGTCACCTCTTTGACGCGGACAGCTTTAGGACCGATCTTCTCAAGAGCCAGAACGCCCTTCTCTACCAGCGCTTTAGCCAGCAGACGGCCCGCACGCTTGCCGAGTACCTCACGCGCACCACCGTCGCGGAGTACGCACGGTACCACCGCGTTGAGATACGCCATCCCTACGAGGAGTTTTACCTGCTCATCATTGGTCTCATGAGCTACATGAGAACCCACCCCAACGCCTCGGACGAGCTCGTCGCCGACCTCATTGCCGACACGCTCCATCTCGACCTTGGCTCCCAACAGGACTAGCCGCGCCGCGGCGCGACGGTAGCGTTTCCCCAAAGACAGCAAGAGAGAGGAAGTGCCATGTTGTTCGACCACAGTGCCAATCTGCCGTTCCAGCTTCTGGGGTGGGTGATGGTCTTCGTTGGGCTGATCGTGCTCAATGAGTTTGCCCGCAGGTCCAAGGTCGGGGGCCTCATAATGTTTGGCGTGCTGCCCGTTGCCATGACCATCTACTGCATTGCCATCGCCGTGGGCGTGGCGCAGGGCCAGGAGTGGGCGCTCACCAACCCCACCCACATCTACCAGAACAGCTGGTTCCACTACGCCAAGGTGTACGCTGCGCTGGCTGGCTGCATCGGCTTCATGGCTATCAAGTACGAGTGGGGCAAGCTGGGCAAGGCACACTGGTTCCGTGCCTTCCCGTTTGTGATCGTTGCAATCAACATCCTCATCGCCGTGTGCTCCGATTTTGAGAGCGCCTACCACTTCTTCGCGCTGGGCGAGAGCACATGGGTGACCTCGGAGGGCGCGACGCAGCTTGCCGGCTGGAACAACGTCTTCAACGGGATTGCCGGCATCATCAACATCTTCTGCATGACGGCCTGGTGGAACGTGTACTCCTCCAAGGACGGGCGAGACATGCTCTGGCCTGACATGACCTGGGTCTTCATTGTCGCCTACGACATCTGGAACTTCTGCTACACCTACAACTGCCTGCCGCACCACGCCTGGTACTGCGGCCTTGCGCTGCTCCTTGCTCCCACGGTGGCGAACGCCCTTTGGAACAAGGGCGGCTGGATCCAGAACCGCGCCAACACGCTGGCCATCTGGTGCATGTTCGCGCAGGTCTTCCCTGCGTTCCAGGAGGAGTCGGTCTTCGTGACGCACTCCACGCTCAATCCCACCACGGCGACCGTCGTCTCCGTGATTGCGCTCGTGGCGAACGTTGCCGCCATCTGCTACATTGCCTTCCGTGCCAAGAAGCTGGGCGTCAACCCCTACAAGCAGGACGTCTTTGTCGGCACCCGCGACTTCGAGGAGGCAACCGCCCGCCGCGCCGATCTGGCCGCATAGCCCGTCTCGCGCCGCAACTCAAGGGTTCTAGGACTGGTAGGTCCCCGCTTTGGCGAGGCCCATTCTTCTGGTATGGGGATGCTCACGTCTACCGTGAGCGCCTCGTCTGCTAAGAAGCCCCCCGTACGAAAGCGGGGCGCCAGCATGTGCTGACGCCCCGCGTTTCTTGTGACGCGCCTGCTGCGTGGCCGTGTGCTACTTCACGCCGTACTGCTTGTAGTACTCGTCGATGGCATCCTTGAGCTGCGGCGTAATGACAGTGCCGTCAAGCGCCTCGACCACTTCTGCCATGGTCACAATGCTCGCGACGGGGAAGCCGTAGCGCTCCTTGATCTCCTCCTGGGCGCTCACCTTGCCGCCCTTGCCCACCTCCATACGGTTGAGCGAGACGATAAGGCCCTTGACCTCGACCTTGGCCGCGCCGGTCACGATGGGGTAGGTTTCGTCGATGGACTTGCCGGAGGTGGTGACGTCCTCGATCATCACCACGCGGTCGCCGTCCCTAAGCTCGCTTCCCAGGAGGTTGCCCTTGTCGGCGCCGTGGTCCTTGACCTCCTTGCGGTTGGAGCAGTAGCGGACCTCCTTGCCGTAGAGGTCGTGGAAGGCAATGGCGCAGGAGACCGCCAGGGGGATGCCCTTGTAGGCCGGCCCAAAGAGAACGTCAAAATCCAGTCCAAAGTTGTCGTGGATGGCGTGGGCGTAGAACTCGCCCAGGCGCTTGAGCTGCGAACCTGTGACGTAGGCACCTGCGTTCATGAAGAACGGCGACTTCCTGCCGCTCTTGAGGGTGAACTCGCCAAACTTGAGCACCTTGCTCTCGACCATGAAGTCGATGAACTGGCGCTTGTACTCCTCCATTGACGTCTCCTCTCGGTGGTGACGATCGTCTCGTCAGAGATTCTACGCGACTACGGGCGCATTGGCCCCACCGCTGGGCCGAGAAGCTCAGCGGAACTCTCCAGCGCACGTACAACAAGCAGGAGCCCATCGAGGTCTGCTGCCGAGAAGCGCGCGGGGATGGGGCTATCGCAGTCAAGGACGCCCCAGATGACGGTGCTGCCGTCCGAGGCGGTTGCGTGTATGGGAACCACGAGCTCCGAGCGCGATGCGGCATCGCAGGCAATGTGGCCGGGAAATGCGTGGACGTCGGGCACGAGCTGGGGCTCGTTTGTCTTCACGGCCGCTCCGCAGACGCCCGCGCCAAAGGGGATTCCCACGCATGCGGGGCGCCCCCAGAAGGGCCCGAGAACAAGGTCCTGCCCGCCTGCGGGGCCTGCGACAGCCACGTAAAAGCCCACCCAGTTGATGTCTGGCAGGGTTTCGCCCAGGAGTGCGGCGACATTCGAGAGCGCGGGCAGCCACCCCGGCGTTCCCTCGGCAAGAGATTCAACCTGCTGGGCGAGAAGCCCGTAGTCCGTGGTGCGTGTGCTCTTCATGGCAGCGCCTCCTTCCAGTGCGGAGAATGAGGGGGTGCGGCCCCTGCCGTCGCGATAAGATGAGACAGTTAACGAGCATGACACAATTCCAAGAGGAAGGACGTCCCTTGAATCGCACGAGAATCGCCGCGCTTTATGCGGACATGGACCAGCTGGGTGGCACCGAGCTCACCGTTGCCGGCTGGGTGCGCTCCATCCGCGACATGAAGAACTTCGGCTTCGTCACCCTGAACGATGGCAGCTGCTTCAAGGACCTGCAGGTCGTTGTCAACCGCGAGCGTCTGGGCGACGAGACATACGAGGGAATTGTCTCGCAGAACGTGGGCGCAGCCCTTATCGTGCGTGGCACGTTGGAGCTCACGCCGGACAGGCCGCAGCCCTTCGAGCTGCAGGCGGCGTCCGTCACGGTGGAGGGTACCTCTGCGCCCGACTACCCCATGCAGAAGAAGCGCCAGACGCGCGAGTTCCTGCGCACGCAGCAGCACCTGCGCAGCCGCACCAACCTCTTCCGCGCCGTGTTCCGCGTGCGCAGCGTTGCCGCCTTCGCCATCCACCGCTTCTTCCAGGAGCGCGGCTTTGTCTACGTGAACACGCCCATCATCACCGCGTCGGACGCCGAGGGCGCCGGCGAGATGTTCCGCGTGACCACCATCGACCCGGCCAACCCGCTCCTCACCGAGGACGGCAAGGTGGACTACAGCAAGGACTTCTTTGGCAAGCAGACCAACCTCACCGTGTCCGGGCAGCTCCAGGCCGAGAACTTTGCCATGAGCTTTGGTGACGTCTACACCTTTGGCCCCACCTTCCGTGCCGAGAACTCCAACACGCGCCGCCACGCCGCCGAGTTCTGGATGGTGGAGCCGGAGATGGCCTTCTGCGACCTCGAGGGCGAGATGGACGTCTCGGAGGAGATGCTCAAGTACGTTATCAACTACGTGATGGAGCACTGCCCCGATGAACTGGACTTCTTCAACAAGTGGGTGGACAAGGGCCTCAAGGATCGCCTGAGCCACGTTGCCACGAGTGACTTTGCGCGCGTGAGCTACACCGATGCCGTGAAGATCCTCGAGGAGGCACAGAACTCCGGCACGATGTTCGAGTATCCCGTCTCCTGGGGTGTCGACCTCCAGACCGAGCACGAGCGCTACCTCACCGAGAAGCACTTCAAGCGACCCACGTTCGTGACGGACTACCCGCGCGACATCAAGGCGTTCTACATGCGCCTGAACGATGACGGCAAGACCGTCGCCGCTGCGGACTGCCTCGTGCCCGGCATTGGCGAGATCATCGGCGGCTCTCAGCGCGAGGAGCGTCTCGACGTGCTTGAGCACCGCATCCAGGAGCTTGGCATGGATCCCGAGCAGTACAAGTACTACCTTGACCTGCGTCGCTATGGCGGATGCCACCACGCGGGCTTTGGCCTGGGCTTCGAGCGCCTGGTCATGTACCTCACGGGCGTAGATAACATCCGCGACGTGCTGCCGCACCCGCGCACCGTGGGCAACGCAGACTTCTAAGGGCTGCGAGAGTGGGGGCAGGGCCTGTGATCGAGTGCTTCAAGACAACCGTCGAGGAGGACGAGAGCGGCGAGAAGGTCTTTCTCACCTCGCGCGTGGCGGGGCCCTGCCCAGGATGCTGGGTGAGCGTCGTGGCTCCCACCAAGCGGGAGCGCGCCTGGATGCAAGAAGAGATGGGCGTTATCCCGGACTTTGTCGCCTCCGCGCTCGATGACGAGGAGAGCTCACGCATTGAGCGGGACGACGAGACCAGGCAGGTGCTCGTGATCGTGGACTGCCCCTTCGTGGAGGACAAGAGCGAGGCAGAAAGCACCTCGATCATCCAATACGACACCCATCCGCTTGCCGTGCTCTTCTTGCCCGAGAAGGACCTGGTAATGACCGTGAGCCTTAAGGAGAATTGGACCGTCTCCGCGTTCGAAAGCGGCCGGGTGCGCGACATCAATACTGCGCAGCGCACGCGCTTCCTGCTGCAGATTCTGCTGCACATCTCCAAGCGCTACCAGGTTGACCTGCGTTCGGTGAACCGCCAGTTTCGCGAGAACGAGAGCGAGCTCAGGAGGTCCATGCGCAACGAGGAGCTCATCAAGATGCTGGGATTCGAGAAGTCGCTGGTGTACTTCTCGACCTCGCTCAAGGCGCTCGACGCCACCATCCAGCGCATAAGCTATGGCAGAACCCTCAAGCTCTACGACGAGGACCGAGACCTTCTCAACGACACGTCCATCGAGGTCAAGCAGGCCATTGAGATGTGCGAGATATACACGCAGGTCTACAACGAGACCATGGACACGTTTGGCTCGATCATCAACAACAACCTCAACCTCACGATGCGCACCCTCGCCATCATCACGCTCGTGCTCTCGGTGCCCACCACGGTCTTCTCGTTCTACGGTATGAACACCGGGCTTCCCATGGACGAGACCTGGGTGTTTCCGGTCATACTCTCCGTGGCGCTCTCCGTGTTTGCGACGTTCTGGATTATGAAGAGCCGCGTTGTCAAGTAGCCCCTTGCGTGCAGCCAGAGGTGCGACTTCATGCCGTGTCTGCCATCCGGTGGCGGACGCGGCATTTTGCGTTGAGGCTTCGACCAATCGCGCCGCCCGCGAGTTTGGCGCCCGCGCGGCGGATACCCTTGCCAAGACGCTTATGGGTGCGCTTCGGTTGAATTTGGTGAGGGGTCAAGATGCGGGATGTTACACGTCGCCAGGCGTTCGGTCTTGCTGCGGGTGCGCTTGCGGCATGTGCGCAGGTAGGCTGCGCCGTTGCGCCAGGGGGTGAAGGTAGCGGCACCGAAGGGGTCCGCAGTGTGCAGGGCGTCGAGGCGCTCGACTCCAGTGTGACCTCTGGGTGGGATAGCGCGTACTACGCCCCCGCCTATGGGTCGCTCGAGGAGGCGGTAGCGGCATCTCACGAGGTTGCGCGCACCATAGAGGCCGAGGGGATGGTGCTCCTAGCGAACAACGGCGTGCTGCCGCTGCCGGAGGGCTCTGCGGTGAGCCTGCTGGGGCGTTGCGCAGAGGACCCGCTCTTTGGCGGCTATGGCGCGGGTTCGGTTGCGTCGGATGCCGTGTGCACGGGTTTCTACGAGGGCTTGGTGCAAGCGGGGCTCGAAGTAAACCCCGCCGTCCACGAATGGCTCTCCGCCCACGCACAGGACCGGCCCCGTGGAGGGATCCAGACGTTGGACGTGCGCGCCACCACTACGTACTACATTGGCGAGCTGCCGTGGTCGAGCTATCCGGAGGACGTGCGCGAAAGCGTCTCTGGGACCGTTGCCGTGGTGGTTCTTGGCCGGGCGAGCGGGGAGGGCTACGACATCTCTCTTGACCTCAATGCGTCGCTGGCAGACGAGCGCTTCTCGTCATTTGTCCCCAACGAGGAGACCGCGAACTACGCCGAGGGGCAGCACTCCCTCCAGCTCACGGCGGAGGAGCTGGGCCTCATTGCGGGTGCGCGCGAGGCTGCGGACCACGTGGTGGTACTTCTCAACACGGGGACCACGCTTGAGGTGGGGCCTCTTGTCGAGGAGGGAAGCCCCTACCAGGTGGACGCGCTACTCCACGTGGGCTTTCCCGGAGCTGTGGGTGCGGAGGTGGTGGGCGAGGTCCTCTGCGGGAGGCGTAACCCCTGCGGCCGGACCTGCGACCTCTGGGCACGAGACATGCGCCTTG
>CAJMLD010000027.1 GCA_905214175.1 uncultured bacterium | reverse complement strand
CCCTTCACCTTATACGCCGGCGTGTAGAGCGGCTTAGAACCAAAGAGACCCATGACCCCTCCAAAGTGTGAAGCTCACAGCGCCGGGGAGACGCCGAGAGAATCGTAGCAATCTTTCATTCCTACGATAGTACCAGCAAGCGATGGCCTGCACGCAATCGTCAGACGCCTCCGGAAGGTTCGACTACTCCTCCGCAGGCTTCCACGCCTCGTAGTTCTCGTCAAAGAGCGTCTTATAGCTGTCGGTTCCGGAGGAGTAGCCAATCTTCTCGAGCGGGGCCAAGATCTTCTTCTCCGTCGCCATGGTGACCGAGATCTTCCAGGCCTCGCAGATGGCGTCCGAACGGTTGCGCAGCCAGTTCCCCAACGTGGTTAGGTTGGAGATGTCGTCTGCATGGGTGCCGTCGGAGTCATCGAGCGAAGTTATGTCATCGATGAGGTTAGAGATCTCGATTGCGGTCTGGTCGGCGGTGGCCTTGGCGGACTTGCGATCGGACTCCGAGCCGTTCACGCCCGTCGAGACGAGCGCAGCCACGCTATCGTCGAGCTGGTCAGCATAGGTGCCGAGCTTCTCGTAGTCGTCACTCAGCGACTCTGCGACGGTAGGGGTGGAAGCATCGTCCCCCGAGTCCGACGAGGAGTCGGAGCTGTCACTTGTGCTGTCGCTCGTTGTGGCAGCAGAGCCATCCTGCCCGGAAAGCGAGGAAATGTAGCCCGGATAGCCCGCCATAGAGGTGTCGGCGTCCGTCTGCGCATGCGTGATGTAAAGGTTGGGGTCCCAGGGATGAGTGATCCAGAGGGCCATGCCACCCGCAAGTGCGAGAGCCGCACAAGCGGCAACCATGAGCACACGCGTGCGCGGCATGCGGTCGTGGCGCACCGTCGCCGACTCGGGACCAGGCTCGGACGGAATGGCGCTCTCGATGCGTGGCATGGCTCGGGTGGCGTCGGCGCCACCCTCGTCAACGTCGTCGGCGTCTGGGTCGGCTGGCCCACCGATGGTAGGAATGCCCAGGTCGCGCACGACCTGGCCGCTCTTCGAGCGTGCGGGCGCACCAACTGGGGCACCACATTTTGGACAGGAGTGGGCATCTGGGGGAACCAGAGCCCCGCAGGTTGGGCACCATGCCACCTTGGTCACGGGAATCCTCTGCGTGAGACCCAGGTCATAGTGACAGGTGGGGCAGGCAACGGCACCGGCTGGTACCTCCGCGCCACAGTTTGGACACCTCATGCAAATCCCTCCTGTCTGTCTCTTACCCAGCGGACCGAATCCAGCCGCACATTCTCGCCGTTCTGCACGCCACGCACAATACCGTCGAGCAAGCCCTCACAAGGGGCCTATGAAATCTCGTCGAGGACGTAGGGCAGGATGCCTCCCTTTGCGAGGAAGCGCCCCTCCATGGGCGTGTCGACGCGAACGATGCAGGTGAAGGTGACGGCCGTGCCATCCGGGCGCGTTGCCGTGACGTCCACCTCCCGCGGACTGGGAAGTCCATCCTCCAGGCTCACGGGCGCGACGTCGAAGGTCTCCTCGCCAGTAAGGCCAAGGGTTTCCGCATTCTCGCCCTCCCGGAACTGAAGCGGAAGCACCCCCATCTGCACCAGGTTGGAGCGGTGGATGCGCTCGAAGCTCTCGGCAATGACGGCCTGTACGCCCAAGAGCAGCGGGCCCTTGCCCGCCCAGTCACGGCTAGACCCAGAGCCGTAAAGCTTGCCCGCAACCACAACCAGGGGAACGTCGTGCTCGGCGTAGTCCACGGCGGCGTCGTAGATGCTCTTGATCTTCCCGTCGATGAAGTCGCGCGTCCACCCGCCCACACGGCCGTCCGCGAGCACGTTCTTGAGCTTCACATTGGCGAAGGTACCCCGAGCCATTACCTCGTGGTTGCCCCTGCGGCTGCCGTAGGTGTTGAAGTCATTCTGCGCCACGCCGTGCTCGGTGAGGTAGCGTGCGGCCGGAGAATCGGGCGCAATGGCGCCGGCGGGAGAGATGTGGTCGGTGGTCACAAAGTCGCCGAGAAGCGCCAGGGCACGGCCGCCAGACACCTGGATGGTCTCGCGTTTGCGGGCGATGTCGAAGTACGGCGCACGGCGCACGTACGTGGAGGACTCGTCCCACGGGAAGGTCGAGGAGGACGAGGACTCAATGGCACGCCAGGAGACGGAGCCCTCCTTGAGCGACCCCTGGGCGTCTGCGAAGAGAGACGGCGTGAGGACGTGCGAGAGAACCTCGGCAACCTCGGCGTTTGAGGGAACCAGGTCTGCGAGCATCACGGGCTCGCCGTTTGCGCCCGTGCCAACCGGCTCCTTGGCAAGGTCCACGTCCATGGTTCCCACGAGCGAGTAGGCAACCACGTAGGCGGGCTGGCAGAGGTAGTTCTGACTCACATAGGGCGAGATGCGGCCCTCGAAGTTGCGGTTGCCCGAAAGGACGCTCGTGAGCTCCATCTCATCCGCGCGCTCGCGCAGGGCAGGATGGATGTCGCCGGAGTTGCCAATGCAGCTCATGCAGCCAAAACCGCAGGTGAAGAAGCCGAGCTTCGCAAGCGGGGCGGTAAGTCCGGCACGCTCGAGCAGGAGCTGGGTGGCGTGGCTGCCCGGGGCAAGGATCTTCTTGACCCAGGGTTTGGGGGCAAGGCCGCGCTCGACAGCACGCTTGGCGAGAAGCCCGGCGGCAACCATCATGGCGGGGTCGGTCGCGGTGGTGCAGCTGGTGATGGCCGCAATGGCAAGCGTGCCGTGGTGGAGCCCATAGGTCACGTCGCCGCAGGCGATGTCGAAGGACTGCGAAAGGTCACCATGCCCGTTCTTCTCGGCACTCTGCTCAAACCGATCGCGCAGGCCAGCGATGGTCACGCGGTCGTGCGGGCGCGAGGGGCCGGCGAGGCTCGGCTCCACCGTCGCGAGGTCAAGCGTCACCGTGCGGGCGTAGGTGCGTCCGCTCGTGGCGCCAAAGGTGCCCTGGCGCTCCAGGTATGCCTGGGCGAACGCCACGTCTTTGGGGTCACGGCCGGTGAGTCTGAGGTAGTTCAGCGTCTTCTCGTCAACCGGGAAGAGCGTGGTAGTGGCACCGTACTCCGGCGTCATGTTGGCAACGCAGGAGCGCTGCGTGGCAGTGAGGGTTGCCACGCCCTCACCCGTCACCTCGACAAGGCAGCCAACGACGCCGGCCGCGCGCATGAGCTGCGCAACCGTGAGGGCCAGGTCCATGCCGGAGATGCCGTCGCGCAGGGCACCGCTGAGCCTTAGCTCCACCACCGGCGGCACGAGCATCGAGATGGGCTGGCCCAGCGCCGCAGCCTCGGCCTCGATGCCGCCAACACCCCATCCCATGACGCCAACGCCGTTTGCCGTGGTGGTGTGGGAGTCGGTACCCACGAGCGTGTCGAAGCACGCCACAGGCTCCTCAAGCGACGAGAGCGCATCGGTGGTCACCACGTGGCAGAAGCGCTCGATGTTGAGCTGGTGGCAAATGCCGCCTCCGGGCGGGACGATCTCGACGTTGCCAAAGGACTCGCCGGCCCACTTGAGGAAGGCGAAGCGCTCGTGGTTGCGCTTTGCCTCGAGCTCCTGGTTCTTCTCGCACGCGTCCTGTTCGCCAGCTACGTCCGCAATGACCGAGTGGTCAACAACAAGGGTGCAGGGGATGTGCGGGTTCACGCGCGACGGGTCGCCGCCACGGGCAACCATGGCGTCGCGCATGGAAGCAAAGTCGACAAAGACGGGCACGCCGGTGAAGTCTTGGAAGAGGACGCGCGCAGGCATGAACTCAATCTCGGAGCCCTGCTTTCCGGCAAGGCCGGCCTCGACCACGGCATGCGCCTGGCGAACCGCGTCATCGTCCGTGGCCGAGCGGCGGACGACATTCTCCAAAAGCTCGACCAGGGCGCGGGGCAGCCGGTCTTCGCCGGGAATGCCAGAGACGTCGTAGGCGAGCGCCTCCCTGCCGCCCGCAGAAACGCAAACGGGGCGGCGCGCGGAAAGGACGGCGTCCCTAAACTCCTCGGTGATTGGCGTTCCTTCTGTGAGTGACATGGGTCTCCTCCAGTCTGTCCGCAAGGCGGGCGATGCCCCCACCGGCATTGGCAAGGGCTATCGAGCGGTTGAAGAGCGCATCGAAGAGGACGCACGAGAGCGCCCCCGCAACGACGACCAAGACACACATACTAGGCGTGAGAGGCGCAACCTTGAAGAAGGCACCAAAGACCGTACACCCGACGGCAACAATCGCGCCAACCGTAACGAGCAGCGCAGTGCGCAATGGCGTAAGAGGCTGCGAGATGCGCCAGATGAGCCGAATACCCACGATCGCGACAAGCAGCATGCAGACGGTTGACGTCTGAGCAAAGGTCATGGGCATGAGGCGCTCGGCGACAAGCGCCACGACGAGCGCCGCCGTGATCCCAGCCGAGGCAGGGAGCGAGCGTGCAAGCACGTGGCCGAGAAAGCCGCCGCTCACGCGGTCGTGATTTGGCTCGAGCGCAAGCACGAACGACGGGATGCCGATAATGGCGGACGAGATGAGCGACATCTGTATGGGGATGAATGGGTACGGCGGGAAGAAGATGCACACCAAGGCGAGAAGTGCCGTGTAGACGGTCTTGACGAGGAAGAGCGAGGCAGAGCGCTGAAGGTTGTTAATCGAGCGACGCCCCTCGGCAACCACCTCGGGCATGTGCGAAAAGTCGTTATCGGCAAGGACAATCTCCGAGACGTTTCGCGCCGCAGCAGAGCCGGATGCCACCGAGATTGAGCAGTCCGCCTCGCGAAGCGCAAGCACGTCGTTCACGCCGTCGCCCGTCATGGCAACCACGTGGCCGTCCGCGCGAAGGGCACGCACGAGCGAGCGCTTCTGCTCGGGCGTCACGCGTCCAAAAACGTGGTAGCACCGGGCCGCGGCAACAAGGTCCTCCTCGGTCTTGAGCGTAGATGCGTCGACGGCCTGCTCGGCATGAGGCACGCCCGCCCTCGCCGCGATGGCCGAGACGGTCACGGGATCGTCTCCCGAAATGACACGCAGGTCAACGCCCTGCTCGATGAAGTAGCGCATAGTCTGCGGCGCGGTGGCGCGCAGCTCGTCTCTGATGCCAACTACGCCGAGAAGCGACGTCTCGCCAACAGGCGTGCCATCGGCGTCGAAGCCCTCCGCCTCGCAGACAACGAGTACGCGCTCGCAGGGGTCATAGCCAGCCGCAAGGGCCGCCGCCTGGGCAGCGCCCGTCTCGTCCAGGACAAAGCGGGCGGCACCCATGACGAGGGCGTGCCCCCCAGCCGTCACGCAGCCGGAGCACTTGCGCCGCGAGTCGAAGGGAACCACGCGAAGTGGCACCTCGCCCCTCTCTACCCCGACCTTGTCGGCATGGGCGAGAAGCGCCTGCGCCGTGTCGTTGGCATCGCCCTCGGACGCGCGTACCACCTCAGCAAGGGCCCCGTCGACCTCGGCCACCGTGTGGCCGGGCGCAGCGTTTACGCGCGAGACCTCCATGCGACCGGTGGTGATGGTACCCGTCTTGTCAAGGCACAGGGTGTCGACGCGCGCGAGCGTCTCCACGCAATAGGTCTGCTGCACGAGTACCTTGCGCGAGGCCAAGCGCGTGGTGGCGATGGCAAGGATGCTCGAGGTGAGAAGCACAAGCCCTTGTGGAATCATGCCCACCACGGCGGCAACTGCCGAGAGAATGGCGTCGTTCAAGGTCGCGCTGTCCATGAAGAGCGTGCGCAGGAAAAGCCCAATTCCCAGCGGAAAGAGCGCATAGGTGCCCAGGCGAATGATGGCACGAAGCGAGTCGAGGATCTGCGAGTGCACGGGCTTGACGTATTTGGCCTCGGCGTTGATACGAGCGGCATAGCCTTCCTGCCCCACCTTGGTCACGCGGGCGAGAATGTTTCCGGAGTCCACGAAGCTTCCGCTTAGGAGCGTATCGCCCGGGCCCTTGGGAACGGGACGGCTCTCGCCCGTAAGCAGGGACTCGTTCATCTGGACCTGGCCACTGAGCACCACAGAGTCCGCAGGGACCTGCTCACCGTGGGCAAGCAGGATGCAATCGTCGAGCACAAGCTCGGAGGGGAGCAGCTCGACCGTCTTGCCGTCGCGCATCACGCGGACGCGCTTCTCGGTGAGAATCGAGAGCTTATCGACCATCCGCTTTGCGCGAACCTCCTGGAATACGCCGATGACGAGGTTGCAGATGACCACGCCCATGAAGAGAAGGTTCCGCCATTGGCCCGTGATGGCCACGAGGACCGCCATGAAAACGTTAACGACGTTGAAGAGCGTGAACGTGTGCTCGGCAAGAATCTGGCGCACGGACTTGGTCTTGACATCAGTGTTGGCATTGGTCTTTCCGGAGGCGACGCGCTCCTCGACCTCGGCAGACGAGAGGCCCTCAACACCAGTTGCGGGCATGTCATCTTTGGCAGGTGTGGCGTTGCGCGTCATGGTCTCCCCTCGCTTTGGTTGCCGAATGGGACAGCGGATGCCGAATGTTCATTGTATGCGAGCCGGGCAAGCGGACGGAGGGTCGACTTGGGTCTTGTGGGCGAGTCGTGACGATGGCCTTCTGCCGTGACGGTTCCATTCTGCCGTGACGGTAGCCAAGTTGAAAAGTTTGCCTATAATCGAAGACCGTTGGCCCCGTAGCTCAGTGGATTAGAGCGTTCGCCTCCGGAGCGAAAGGTCGTGGGTTCGAACCCCACCGGGGTCACCAGGTAGATGCAGCCCAGGGCGCACGGCACCCTGGGCTTTTTTGGGCCTGGCCCGCGCGCGGGGGCCTGGCCTTTCTCGCACGCCTAGCCTGTCCTTTCTCGCACACCCAGAGAATAGCGCCATTTCTCAAAATGGCTACGCGCCAACTCGGGAAACGTCCTTCTCGTTTAAGGAATAGCGATATTCTCCGTCTTTATAGACAGCGGGGACGTGAGCAGCCGCAGACAGCAAAGGCGAGCCAGCGCCCACGCGGCGCCCCACGAAGCAACCCCAGCGCCCCAGACCCCGCCACCCATTAGTTCACCTTTGTTAACGCCGCAGGCACAAGCCCTGCAAAGAGACTCCTCCGTGGTAGCATTCCAATCCCTATGCAACAAGACGGCCGCGCACATCCGTGGCCTCGGAAAGGTTTGCCACCATGATTGCAGTAGTTAAAGAGACGGCCACCAAAGACCAGCTCGACCACTTCGTAAAGTGGATCGAAGGGCGTGGCTTCAAGACAAACGTATCCCAGGGCGACAACGAAACCATCGTCGGCATCATCGGCGACACAACCCAAATCGACCCGTTCCTTCTCGAGTCCATGGACATCATCGAGCGCGTCCAGCGCGTCTCCGAGCCCTTCAAGAAGGCCAACCGCAAGTTCCACCCCGAGGACACCGTCGTGAACTGCGGCCACGGCGTGAGAATCGGCGGCGGCAACTTCCAGGTAATCGCCGGTCCCTGCTCGGTTGAAGGCAAGAACCTCTTCGACATCGCCCGCGCCGTCAAGGCGTCCGGCGCAACCATGCTCCGCGGCGGGGCATACAAGCCCCGCACCAGCCCGTACTCCTACCAGGGGATGGGCGAGAAGGGCCTTGACCTTCTCGTCGAGGCAGCAGGCGAGCTCGACATGCCCATCGTGACGGAGGTCATGGACCCGCGCGACGTTCAGCTCTTCCTCGACAAGGGCATTGACGTCATGCAGATTGGCGCCCGCAACGCCCAGAACTTCCCGCTCCTGCGCGAGGTGGGCAAGACCCAGGTGCCAATCCTTCTCAAGCGCGGCCTCTCCGAGACCATCGACGAGCTCCTCATGGGCGCCGAGTACATCATGAGCGAGGGTAACCCCAACGTGATTCTCTGCGAGCGCGGCATCCGCACCTTTGAGACGCGGACGAGAAACACCTTCGACGTGAACGCGATTCCCGTACTTCACCACCTCTCCCACCTGCCGGTTGTTGGTGACCCCAGCCACGCCACGGGCTACACGCGCTACGTCCGTCCCGCAGCCTATGCGGCAACGGCGGCAGGTGCCGACGGTCTCGAGATCGAGGTTCACAACAACCCCAGCGAGGCTTGGTCCGACGGCGCACAGGCGCTCACCCCCGCACAGTTCGACGATGCCATGCGCCGCATCCGCCTCATCCGCGAGGCAGTGACGGCACCCGTCGAGGAGGAGAGGTAAATGGCCGAGAAAGACCAGGCTGTCCTCTCCCCCACCTTCGTCCCCGATCGCGTGGGCGTGGTGGGCCTTGGCCTCATGGGTGGCTCCTTCGCCAAGGCCCTCGCTGCGGCCGGCCGCGAGGTGTACGGCTGGAACCGCACGCACTCCGTTACCGAGATGGCCGAGATCGAGACCATCAAGGGCGAGCTCACCGACGACACCATCCCCACCTGCGAGCTCATCATCCTCGCCGGCTACCCCCAGGTAAGCATCGACTGGCTCGAGGACATGGCCCACCTCATCTCGCCCGGTGCCATCGTCATCGACACCGTCGGCGTCAAGCGGATCATCTGCGAGCGCTGCAGCAAGATTGCCGAGGGACACCCCTGGACCTTCGTTGGCTGCCACCCCATGGCCGGCACGCAGTACTCGGGCTTTGCCCACGCCAGAGCGAATATGTTCCACAACGCGCCTATGGTCGTCGTGCCACCGCAGATGGACGACTTCGAGCGCGTAACCATTCTCGAGCGCCTGAAGCACCTGCTCGAGCCCTGCGGGTTCGGCTCGTTTACGCTCTCTACCGCCGAGAACCACGACCGCATGATTGCCTACACCTCGCAGCTTGCGCACGTTGTCTCTAACGCTTACGTCAAGAGCCCCACCGCGCAGGAGCACAAGGGCTTCTCGGCAGGCTCGTACAAGGACCTTACGCGCGTAGCGCGCCTGAACGCCCCCATGTGGACCGAGCTCTTCCTCGACAATGCGGACAACCTGTCCCGCGAGGTGGGGACCATCATCAAGAATCTCCAGGCATACAAGGATGCCATCGATGCCCGCGATGCCGAGAAGCTCGAGGAGCTGCTTGCCGAGGGCGATCGCCTGAAGAAGGAGGCCGAGGCACGATGAGCAAGACCCGCGTCATCCCCGTGAACACGCCCTCGCGCTCATACGAGGTCCACGTTGGCCGAGGGCTTCTCGCCTCCCTGGGCGCACTTGTCGCCGCGGCATGCCCCAAAGTCACACACGTGGCGCTCATCTCGGACTCAAACGTCGCGCCGCTCTATGCGAAGCCTGTTGAGGAGTCGCTCGAGCACGCAGGCATTGCCGTAACCACGCTCACCTTTCCCGCTGGCGAGGAGCACAAGCGCCTCTCCACGCTAGGGGACATCCTCGAGCGCATGGCCAACGCCGGGCTCACGCGCTCGGACGCTGTCGTCGCTCTCGGCGGGGGCGTCACCGGTGACATGGCAGGCCTTGCCGCGGCCCTCTACCAGCGCGGCATTCAGGTTGTCCAGGTTCCAACCTCGCTCCTCGCCATGGTCGACTCGTCCGTGGGCGGAAAGACGGCGGTCGACCTCGAGGCGGGCAAGAACCTTGCCGGTGCCTTTCTGCAGCCCTCGCTGGTCGTGGCCGACATCGACTGCCTTGCAACCGTTTCCCCAGACCTGCTGCGCGACTCGTGCGGCGAGATGATCAAGCACGGCGTGCTTGCAGACGAAAAGCTCTTTGACGAGCTTCAGGCAGCGCCTGCGTGCACGCCGGGGTTTGACCCCGACAAGCTCGTGGGCATTGTGGCCAGAAACGTCGAGATCAAACGTGATGTGGTCGACGCGGACGAACAGGAGCACGGCCGTCGTCAGACGCTCAACCTTGGGCACACCATCGGCCATGCCATCGAGGCCGCAAGCAACTTCACGCTCGGGCACGGCAGCTGCGTCGCGGCAGGCCTCTGCTGCGTTGCTCGCGCGTCGGCCCAGCTTGGCTGGTGCTCGCCGGACGTAGCCACCCGCATCGTGGACTGCGTGAGGGCATACGGGCTTCCCACCAACACGGACATCGACCACGCCACGCTCCTCGAGTACGCGGCACGTGACAAGAAGCGCCGTGCCAACAGCGTGACCCTTGTGGTGCCCACGCAGATTGGCGGCGTCGAGCTGCGCAAGGTCTCGCTCGAGGAGCTCCGCCACGTAATCGACCTTGGCTGCGGTGAGTAGCGCATGGACGTAACCATCCATCCTTCCCCGCTTCACGGCACCATACCCGCCATCGCCTCGAAGTCCATGGCCCACCGGTTGCTCATCATGGCGGCCCTCTGCCCGGGGACCACAGACATCAACTGCAACGCGACCTCCAAAGACATCGAGGCCACCGTCAGCTGCCTGGAGGCTCTTGGCGCACGAATCGCACGCACACGACTGGGCTTTAGGGTGAACCCGCTTCCGGGCACAAGCGCCACGGACAACATCCGTCAGGCCATACCTGGAGTACACCTCGACTGCGGCGAGTCCGGCTCGACCCTTCGGTTCATGCTGCCCATCGTTGCCGCGCTCGGCCGCGGTGGCAGCCTCGACGGCCACGGTCGCCTTGCCGACCGCCCGCTCTCGCCCCTTTACGAGGAGCTCGTCTGCCACGGTGTCACGCTCTCTACGCGCGGAAAGCTCCCACTCGAGGTTTCGGGCACGCTCCTGCCGGGCCGCTTCTCCATTCCCGGCAACGTCTCGTCCCAATTCGTGAGCGGCCTGCTCATGGCCGCCCCGCTCCTCTCGGCGCCCAGCGAGATTGTGGTCACCGAGCCCGTAGAATCGCGTTCCTACATCCGCCTCACCATTCGGGCGCTTGCCGAGTTTGGCATCGACGTGGGCGCCACGCACGAGACCGTTGACGGCAACCGCGCCACGGTCCTCTCGGTTTCGCCGGCACGCAGTGCCGTGTCGCCGGGCACCGTGACGGTCGAGGGCGACTGGTCGAACGCCGCCTTCTGGCTTGCAGCGGGGGCCATCGCAGGGGGCGTCTCCGTGAGCGGGCTCGACCTTGCGAGCGCCCAGGGCGATCGCGCCATCTTGGCCTGCGCCGCTGCGTTTGGCGCGCGCGTGCGCCGCTCCGGAAACGTTGCCTCCACGACACCAGACACGCTACGCGGCCGCACCATCGACGTGCGAGACACACCGGACCTCGTGCCCCCGCTGGCCGCAATCGCCGCCAATGCCACGGGCACCACGGTCATCGCCAATGCCGGGCGCCTTCGCCTCAAGGAGTCTGACCGCTTGAGCACCGTGAACAAGGCCCTCACGGCCATGGGCGCGAGCATCGAGGAGGAGCCTGACGCCCTTGTCATCCACGGCAACGGCCCGCTTTCCGGCGGTACCGTCGACGCGGCGAACGACCATCGCATAGCCATGATGGCCGCCATCGCCGGCGCCAATGCCACCGGCCCCACAACCATCCGCGGCGCCGAGTGCGTCGCAAAGTCATATCCACGCTTCTTCGAGGACTTCCGAACCCTCGGAGGGATTGCAGAGGAAGGCTAGAGATGCCCTCAAGCTTTGGACAGACGCTCCGCGTTACGGTGTTCGGCCAGTCTCACTCCCCCGCCATCGGGTGCGTGGTCGAGGGCCTGCCCTCGGGGCTCGTCGTTGACCAGGATGCCCTTGCCGCCTTCATGGCTCGACGCGCCCCCGGCCAGGGGAGCTGGACTACGCCCCGCCGCGAGGAGGACCGTCCGCGCATCGTGAGCGGCCTTAACGTCCATGGCGCCACCTGCGGAGCACCGCTTGCCGCCGTCATCGAGAACACCAACACGCGCTCGGGCGACTACGACAACCTCCTCAAGGTACCCCGCCCCGGCCATGCCGACCTCACCGCATGGGAGAAGTGGCACGGCAACCAGGACGTTCCCGGAGGCGGGCACTTCTCCGGGCGACTCACCGCACCCCTGTGCGTCGCTGGCGGCATTGCCCTCCAGGCGCTCGCGGCACGCGACGTGCGCATTGGCGCTCACCTGCTCTCCGTTGCCAACGTCGAGGACGAGCGCTTCGACGCCCTCGACAACTCCCCCGCGTCACAGGCACACCTTGCAGAGCAGCTCGAGACCCTCGCTTCTGGCCCGCGCTTTCCCACAATAGACGCCGAGGCCGGCACGCGCATGCTCGCCGCCATCGACGATGCCCGCCGAAGCCTCGACTCCGTGGGCGGCGTCATCGAGTGCGTGGCCTGCGGCATGCCCGCGGGCGCAGGCTCGCCCATGTTCGACGGCATCGAGAACATGCTGGCTCGTGCAGCGTTTGGCATCCCCGCCGTCAAGGGCATCGAGTTTGGCCGTGGTTTCGAGGCTGCACGCCTCCATGGCAGCGAGAACAACGACCCTTACGAGATGCGCGAGGGCGTGCCCACCCCCAAGACCAACAATGCCGGCGGCATCCTCGGCGGCATTACCACCGGAGCCCCCATTCTCTTTAGGATTGCGATGAAGCCCACCTCGTCCATCGCGCGCGAGCAGGACTCCGTCGACCTCGAAAGCGGCACAAACGCGAAGCTCAGCGTTCACGGCCGGCACGACCCCTGCGTGGCGACGCGCGCCGTCCCCGTTGCCGAGGCAATTTGCGCCCTCGTGCTTCTCGACGCCTTGCTCAGCTATCCGGCCGAGTAGCCTGCCGCCAAGCGCCTTAGACATACCAGAAAGAACCGGAGATGCACCCCATGGAAGACCTCTCAGACATCCGTCATGAGATCGACGACATAGACAACGCCATTCTCGACCTGTTCCAGCAGCGCATGGACTGCGCGGAGCGCGTGGCCGCCTACAAGCGCGCCAACAACCTCCCCGTGCTCGACCGCTCCCGCGAGCGCGAGCACATGGCCGCCCTTGCGGACAAGGCCCCAGAGGATCTGCGGACCTACACCGAGGTCCTCTTCCAGCTCCTTATGGAGGCCTCTCGTGCACGGCAGGGGCAGCGTCTGGCGCAAGAGCACGCGCCCCAGACGCTCGCGGCAATCGATCGCGCTTGCGAGACGACCCCAGGG
>CAJMLD010000026.1 GCA_905214175.1 uncultured bacterium | reverse complement strand
GGGACTGTCCCTTTGTCTCATTTGCAGGTCTTTTCTCTTTTCTTGTAGACGGAGCTCAGCGGGGCGCTGGCGGCGTGCAGTTGTTAGCCTTGGCTTACATATGGCGGAACGCAGGCCCGTGACGTGCGCAGGCCAAGATCGGCGACTGCAGACAGGCAGGGAGAGATAGACATGGACACCCGGAAGCGCAGGCTCAAGCTCGGAATCGACATCGCCCTGGCAGTCCTTCTCGTGGGCTGCTACGTGACCGGTCACGCCGACCCGCACGTTCACACCCTTGCTGGCCTTCTCTTTGTGGTCCTTCTGGTGGCGCATGGCGTGGTGAGTCACAGAAAGATTGCCCAGACAACCAGGCATGTTGCCTGCAAGGGCATGAGCAGGGAGACACGCATCGACTGCTGCTTGGGCCTTGCCATGGTGGTGCTTTTCGCTATCGTGCTCGTAAGCGGCGGGAACCTGATGCACGCACGTGTGGCGGAGGGCCTGAGCTTCGATGACACTGTGGGGACGCCGGCCTTTGTCGCCCACGCCTGCGGTGCCATGCTCTTTTTGCTCTGTGCCCTGGCCCACGCGTGGATCAACCGAGAGCGCTTGGAAAAGCTGTTGCACCACACAGACGAGAAGGACTAGGCCACCGTCGACCGCGGGGTGCGCGGCAACGCGGGTCGTTCTCGCACGCTGCGCCGTGGTGTTATTGCGCTGATTTCTCGCATTGGCAGTCCTGACGCTTCGAGGAAACACTCGGCGCATAGCCTGTTCAGCGTTTTAACAGACAGGTTAAGCCCATGGTTGGCCCGCGGGCAGGAGGAGAGTCGCATGGCAGCATGGAGGCGCGTGGGCGAGCTCATTGCCCACAATATGGTGTTTATCGTCCCTCTCTGCCTGGTGCTGGGTGTTTGCCTGCCCGACGCGTTCGCCGCGCTCAAGCCCCTGGTCACGTCCATGTTCGCCTTCGTGACCTTTCAGGGCTCGCTGGGAAACAACTTCTCCAACCTGGCTAGGACCTTCAGGCAACCCGCGCCCATGCTCGTTGCCATCGCAATTTCGCAGGTACTCATGCCGCTCATTGGGTGGGTGCTGGGTGGGCTTCTCTTCTCGGACCCAAACATCGTGGCTGGCATCGTCCTTGAGTACTCGGTACCCATCGCCGTAACGTCCACCATGTGGATAGGCATATACGCTGGCGACATGTCGCTTGCGCTGGGCACGCTGCTCATCTCGACGCTCATCTCGCCCGTGACCATCCCCGCCACGCTCAGGATCCTGGTGGGCGCCACGGTGCAGGTGGACGCTGCCGGCATGTTCTTTGACATGCTCGTCATGATTGCCCTGCCGGCGTTTGCTGCCACGGCGCTCAACCAGGCCACGCAGGGACGCGTGAAGACGAGCCTCTCCCCCGCCCTAGCCCCGCTTGCTCGCATCTTTGTGATTCTCGTCATCACGACCAACTCGACGAGCCTGCACGACTTCATCTTCAACCTCACGCCGGAGCTTGCCGGCGTCTTGGCGTTCATTGCGCTCATGGCGTCCTCGGGCTACATCTGGGGCTTTGCGGCCACGCGCCTCATGCACCTTGGTCGCGAGCAGGCTGTGACGCTTACGTTCTGCTCGGCGCTCAGAAACATCTCGGCCGGCGCCGTCATCGCACAGGCGTACTTCCCCGCGGCGACCATGTTCCCCGTGATGACGGGAACGCTCTTCAACCAGTTCCTGGCCGCCGTCTTTGGGCGGGTGTTCGCGCGCGCGTTCACGCCGGGGGCTGACGAGAACGGCCTGCCTGCGGCGGGCGGCGATGCCCGGCAGTCGCAGGCCTCTCGTCCCGCACGAGCCTAGCGCGGCCCCAGCTGACAGACGTAGTGAGACCCTACAACCCACTGGCGGCTGAGAAAATCGCGCATGCAGAACTCGACGGCCTTCTCGTGATGGCGCACAAGCCAGCCAAAGGAGTCATAGCTGCCATCGTCGCTGAGGTAGGTCTCGCCCTGGGCATATGCGTATGCCACAGATCCCGTGCCCACAAAGAGGTTGGCGCCGGGGACACGCTGCACAACATCGGGGTATGAATGGGTGTGTCCGCTAAAGAGGATGGCGCCTGGGTGGGAGAAGATGACCGAGCGCAGGTTGTCATCGTCCTCGAGGGAGTTCTCGTAGCCCCATCCGCCGGGGTAGGAGTCCGTGACGGTGTACTTGAGCGGCTCGTGCACAAAGACGAAAGAGGACACAGCCGAGGACTGGTCCTCGTCGAGAAGGTCCGAGAGCCATGAAAGCTGGGTGGCGCTCAGCCTGAAGGTGTCCGTGGAGGTGACGTCATAGGGCGAGACGTACTCGTCCGGGCCAAGGACGACCACGTGCGATCCGCCCACGTAGCGGTCGTAGTAGATGGAGCTTTCGCCAGTACGCTCGAGGAAGTTGGCGTGCAGGCTCTCGACGCTCTCCTGCGTGTGGGTGCCGTCACCCATCTGCTCGTGGTTGCCCATCACGCAGGTAAAGGACTCGGGAAACGAGAGGCCCGCGGCCTTCGCGCGCTGCTCGAAGATGTCGTACTGGTACTGGTAGCCGTTGTTGGTCATGTCCCCGTTGACCACGATGGAATCCACCACGTCCCAGTTCTGCACGATGTCGTCGAGCGCGTTTCCGAGGTTGTTGTCATAGTCTGGCGCATCGTCGTCCACGTGCGTGTCACTCACGACCGCGAAGGACGAGACGAGCGAACCGTACGTTTCCTCGGCGACGGGCGAGGCGTCCGGAAGCGACACGAGCGTGGGGCCAGCCTCGCCTGCCGAGGCGGAATCTGCCGTGCCAACTGCCGCGAGAGCTGCTGCCGATGCGCAGGTGATGGCGCCGGCCTGGAGAAACGTCCTTCTCGTGAGACTCATGGTGACCCCCCTTGTTCAGTTACCTTGAAATCCAAGGTATGACGCGGGGCTTAAACGCCGCTGAACCAGCGTCTTCAGGGACCCAAAATGGGCGAGGTCACACAGAGGAAGCGCAACGCTCGACGCTTACTGAAGCGGAGGTTGACGTTTGCTGAAAGCGGCGAGAGAAGCGCAAGGGGAGGCGGTGCGGGACGCCGGGTTGGCGCCACAGCGGGAGTTTCGTACGGAGTTGCTGCTGGAACGCGCCTTGTGGCGCCGATTTGGCGCCACAAGGAGGGTTACGTACGAAGTTGCTGCTGGAACGTGCCTTGTGGCACCGGAATGACGCCACAGCAGGAACTTTCGCAGCATTCACTGCAAAAAGTAGCCTTGTGGCGCCGATTTGGCGCCACAAGGAGGGTTACGTACGAAGTTGCTGCGAAAAGCGGCCTTCGGGCGTCGCGCGCCAAGCAGCCGCGCGACGCCGCGCCCCTACAGGCGATCGGCCATGTCGCGTACCAGGCGCTCCGTACCCGCCCAGCCAATGCAAGCGTCGGTGATGGACTTCCCGTACACGCCACCGCCCACGGGCTGGTTGCCATCAACCAGGTACGACTCCACCATGAAGCCGCGGAAGAGCCCGGCGATGCGCTCGGAGCGCCGCACAGAGTCGAGGACCTCGTCAACAATGCGCGGCTGCTCAAGCGGCCGCTTGCCGGAGTTGTCGTGGTTGCAGTCAATGACCACGGCGGGGAACTCGAACTTCTCGGGATCGTACCTGTCTGCCAAGCGCTCGAGGTACTCGTAGTGGTAGTTGGGATACGTCGCACCGTCCGGCCCCACATAGCCGCGAAGCACCGCGTGCGCCAGCGGGTTGCCGGTGGTCTCAACCTCCCAGTTGCGGAAGATGAAGGTCTGCGGCGCCTGAGCAGCGTAAATGGAGTTGAGAAGCACTGCCGTGGAGCCACCCGTAGGGTTCTTCATGCCCACGGGCATGGGCACCCCGCTCGCCACCAGGCGATGCTCCTGGTTCTCCACCGAGCGCGCGCCCACCGCCACATAGGCGAGAAGGTCGACGAGGTACTGGTAGTTGGCGGGATAGAGCATCTCGTCGGCAGTGAACATGCCGGTCTCCTCCACCACGCGCAGGTGCATGCGGCGAATGGCCTTCACACCTTCGAGAAGGTCCGCCGGCGCCTCGGGGTCGGGGTTGTGGAGAAGCCCCTTGTAGCCGGTGCCGCGCGTGCGCGGCTTGTTGGTGTAGACGCGGGGCACCACAAGGAGCTTGTCTTTGACCTCGTCGGCAAGCCTCGCAAGGCGCGTCACGTAGTCGAGGACCGAGTCCTCGCGGTCGGCCGAACAGGGGCCAATCACCAGCAGGCGGCGCGGGGACTCGCCGCGAATGATGGCCGCCACCTCGGCGTCGAAGGCAGGTTTTCTCGCCGCCATGTCCGCGGAGAGGGGCATCTCCTCACGGATCTCCATGGGGATGGGCAGACGGCGCTTAAAGTTCATGGTCATGGTAGGCAGTTCCTCTCGTCATGCTTCTAACGGCTCCTGGCAAGAAATGCCACCAAGGCAGCCGCGATTGGTGCCCCCACAGTATGACGGGGACCCCATCCGACGTGCGGCGTCAACCGTCCACTCGTGCGTCTTCCGTAACATGCACGCAAGCCTGAACGCACTACGCAACCGGCGGGCATACTATGGCACGTGAGAACCCGCCGGCGCACGTTGCCGGCAACCGCATCGGACTAAGGAGGCACCATGCCCTGCACCACCATCCTGGTTGGCAAGAAGGCCAGCTACGACGGGTCGACCATCGTTGCCAGAAACGAGGACTCCTCCAACGGGGAGTTCAACCCCAAGCGCTTCTGCGTGGTGGACCCAGAGGGACGCACCAGCTACACCTCGAAGATCTCGCACCTAACGGTGCCGCTGCCCGCTGAGGACGGCGTGCGCTACACGGCCGTCCCCAACGCGGACCTCGCCCGCGGCCTCTGGGAGGAGTCGGGCTTCTCGGCACGCGGCGTTGCCATGAGCGCAACCGAGACCCTCACCTCAAACGAGCGCGTCCTGGGCGCGGACCCCATGGTTGTCTACCATCCCGCCAAGGGGATGCCCGGCAGCGACGACTATGAGCCCGAGCAGCCCGGCGGCATTGGCGAGGAGGACATGGTCACGCTGGTGCTGCCCTACGCGCGCTCCGCTCGCGACGGCGTTCGCATCCTGGGCGAGCTCCTCGAGCGCTATGGCACCTACGAGATGAACGGCATTGCCTTCTCGGACGTCGACGAGATTTGGTGGCTGGAGACCGTGGGCGGCCACCACTGGATTGCCAAGCGCGTGCCGGACGACTGCTACGTCACAATGCCCAACCAGCTGGGCATCGACTCGTTTGACCTGGCAGACGCACTGGGCGAGCAGGTCGAGCACATGTGCTCGCCCGACCTTGCCGAGTGGATGGCAGCCTACCACCTTGACCTCACGCTTCGCGCGGAGGGCGAGGGCGGAAACGTCTTCAACCCGCGTGACGCCTTTGGCAGCCACTCCGACGAGGACCACCTCTACAACACCCCGCGCGCCTGGTCGATGCAGCGCTTCCTCAACCCGCACGCCCAGAGCTGGGACTCCCCCGAGGCGCCCATGGGCCCCGAGGCAAACGACCTCCCCTGGGCGAGCGTCCCCGAGCGCAAGGTGACCATCGAGGACGTGAAGTACGTCCTTTCGCTTCACTACCAGGGGACCGTCTATGACCCGTATGGCAGCTTTGGCACCGAGGCCACGCGCGGTCACTATCGCCCCATCGGCATCAACCGCAACAGCCAGCTGTCCGTGCTGCAGGCGCGCCCGTATGGCCCCGAGGCCACGCGCTGCGTGCAGTGGATTGCGTTTGGGTCCAACCCCTTCAACGCGCTCTTGCCGTTCTACGCCAGCGTGACGCAGACGCCCGCCTACCTCGAGCAGACCGACCCCAAGCACGTCTCGACCGAGAGCTTCTACTGGGCGAACCGCCTCATCGCCGCCATGGCCGATGCCAACTACGCCGAGTGCGTGCCGGCAGTCGAGGCCTACCAACTTGACCTGGGTTCCGAGGGAGAGCGCGTGCTCGCAGAAACGGATGCGCTCGTGGCCAAGCAGGGCCTGGATGCCGAGGCGGCGCTGGACCTTCTCGAGAGTGCCAACCAGCACATGGCCGATTACGCGCGCGAGAAGACCGACGAGCTTCTCGCCAAGGTGCTCTACGAGCGCAGCATGCACATGGCGAACCGCTTCGCGCGCTCGGACGCATAGCGGAACGGCAGGAGCAAGTCGCAGGGAACCAGGGCGAACGGGCAGCGAGAAGGGCGGTCGAGACGGACATGGGCATCTTCAGGCACGGGGAGAAACGCGCGGAGCGCGAGGCCGAGAAGGTCCTTGACGGCGACGGCTGGCGCGAGCTGCCTGTTCGCTGCGAGCGGGACGGGCGAGAAGTGCAGGCGCGCCTTCTCGTACCCGATGACTCCGGTCCCCTACCCGTGATCGTGTGGGCCGGCGGGGAAGACGTGGCGGTAAAGCTGCCGCTCGAGGAGCTTGCATCGCGCGGAGTAGCGAGCTGCGTGGTGAGTGACGGCGGCATGGCGACTGGCGCAGCGGCGTCAAAGGTAGCCCGGGCCCTTGAGGACATCGAGGCCGCCTCTGACGCCGTGGGGCGTCTGGAGCTGATCGACAACTGCCGCGTGTTTCTCGCCGGCGCCGAGCGCGGATGTGTTGTGGCGACGCTGGCGGCAACCCGTCATCCCCGCGATGTATCCGGTCTGGTACTGCTCTCGCCAGACTTTTCCTCGGAGGACGCGGCTGGCAGCGACCTGGACGAAGGAGGCATCTGGGGAGGCATGCGCCGCTTCCGTGGGCCCGTGCTTGTATGCCGCGACGGGAGCGCAAGCCACCGCGCCTTTGACGACGCGCGTCGAGCGGCAGAGGAGTTCCCCAACGCGCGCCTTGTCACGCTTGGCGAGGGGCCACGCGTGGTAGGCGAGGCCATGTGGCTCTCGCACGCCGTAGACGAGGTGGTCCGGTTTATCCGGCAGGCATAGGCTTCGAGCGTCGCACCTCTCGGCCCGACGCACGCCAAGCACGCCAAACGCCAGGCAATGCTAGCTGTGTTGCTCGCCATTATTGCGCGTTTTTTCTCGCCAGACGAACGTTTTCCCAGTTGGCCGATTTCATCTCGTGAAATATCGCGCAATAAATGGGGGCGGGAAATAGGCCACCGGCTCGAAAAGAGGCTCGGCAGGAGGGCAGAAACCCTCCCGTCGAGCCTTCATTATTGGCGAGTGCGCGTTACGCGCGGTCGTCGGACTCCGCGGCGCCGCGCTTCTCGGCAAAACCCAGACC
This sequence comes from uncultured bacterium, assembly GCA_905214175.1. Lineage (GTDB taxonomy): Bacteria > Actinomycetota > Coriobacteriia > Coriobacteriales > Atopobiaceae > Tractidigestivibacter. The sequence continues at coordinate 5,786 of CAJMLD010000026.1, read as the reverse complement.
CAGCAGCAGCCCAAACGCAGCAAAGACCACCGGGACCTTGATCGCGGCATACACTACCAGCGCAAACATGATGGCGGCCGAGTTTGTTGCCATCGTCGCAACAACGGGCGCAAGCAGCAGGAAGCCCAGCACGACCCAGCCCAGCGCGGCAAAGACCACGCGCGGCAGGTTGGGCATGCGCAGGTGTGCGAGAGACCCCGCCACCAGCGCCACCAGCGCGCCCACGGAGAACGCGGCGAGGCCAGACGAGACTGCATACAGGTAGCTCAGCGGCAGGCTGGTGAGAATCGTGGCGATGTTGGCGTCGGGGTCGGCGTTGAACCAAACGAGAAACGCGACGCTCACGACAAGCGCGGCGGCAAAGCAGATGACGGCGACGAGCACGGTCCTTTTCATGGCGACCTTCATCGGTCGGGACCCCCTTACGTGTCGGTTGCAGGAGGTGGCATTGTAGCCGGAGGGCGTGGAGTCCTCGCGGAGGGAGCGCCCATAGTCATCTCCCACGCCACGTGAACGCGCCTCGACAGCACCTCTACCCCAACAAGCGTCTAAGATGGTGGGGCACGATTACCAACCCAACGGGAGGACGCATGGCACAAACCAACGACGACCAGCTCAAGGCCAAGGTCGACGCATACGTGGACGAGGTCTGGGAGGACGTTGTCGAAGACATCCGCACGCTTGTGAAAATCGAGTCGGTCGAGGACCTCTCGGCCGCCGAGCCCGGAAAGCCCTACGGCCCCAAGGCAAACGAGGCCCTGGTGGCAGCCGAGGGCCTCGCCAGCCGCCTTGGCCTTGCCGTGACGGACCTGGACGGCTGCATTGGCTACGGCGAGGTCGCCGGCAAGGAGGGCGCGCCCTACGTGGCAACCATCGCACACTCCGACATCGTCCCCGTTGGCCTAGGTTGGAGCGTCCCCGCGCTCGACGTGACGCGCCGCAAGGGCTACCTCATGGGTCGAGGCGTGCTCGACGACAAGGGCCCGCTGGTCCTCTCGCTCTGGGCCGCGCACTTCTTTGCCCTCCAGGTGAAGGAGACCGGCGAGCCTCTCCCCTATGCACTTCGCTGCATCATCGGCAACAATGAGGAGACCAACATGGCAGACGTCGAGCACTACCTCGAGCGCTGCCCCGAGCCTGCCTTCTGCTTCTCTCCCGACGCCGACTTCCCCCTCATCTGCGGCGAGAAGGGCCTCTATGGCGGCAGCTTCACCTCCGAGCCCATGCTGGGCGGCGTGATCGAGGAGCTGGACGGCGGAACGGTCTCCAACGCAATCCCCGGCCAGGCCACGGCCCTTGTACGCATTGACGCCGAGGAGCTTCCCGAGGCAGCGAACGTGGATGTCGAGACGGCAGGCGCGGGGCTTGCCCGCGTGACGGCTCACGGCAAGGGCGGCCACGCCTCCATGCCCGCCGGCACCGTAAATGCCATCGGCGTGCTTGCCGACTACCTGCTTGCCAACGTCCCCAACCTCATCGACGCCGAGAAGTGTTGGCTGCACCTCGAGCACGAGGTCTGCCACGCCAGCGACGGCAAGCCTCTGGGCATCGCGGCGGCAGATGACAAGTTTGGCGAGCTCACCTGCATTGGCGGCACCGTACGCACGCAGGGCGACCGCTTTGTCCAGACCGTCGACTCGCGCTACCCCACCTCAACCTCGGGAAGCCGCATCACGGTGGAGCTCAGGCGCTTTGCCGCGCGCTTCAACGCGACCTTCGAGGAGAGCCGCAACGTCGAGCCCTTCTACATCGACCCCAGCTCGCCCGAGATCACAACGCTGCTCAAGACCTACGCGGAGTACACCGGCCGCGAGGGCAAGGCGTTCACCATCGGCGGCGGCACCTATGCGCGGCACTTCCGTCGCGCCTGCGCCTTTGGCCCGCACGAACCGTACGCAAAGGTACCCTCCTGGGTGGGCATCGAGCACGGTCCTGACGAGGCCGTTTCCGAGGAGAGCCTGCGCCGCGCGCTCAAGATCTACATTGTGAGCATCGCGCGCCTCATGGAGCTGGAGCTTTCCCAGCCCGAGGCGTAGCCTGCGCCCAGACGGGCGGTCCGTCTCGCAAGCGAAGCGTCTAGACGGTGCCGTTGGCCCGGTTCACCTTGCCGCCAGTTGCCTGGCCCTCGCGGTCATGCGGCTGGCGGCGAATCTTTAGGCTAAGGTACGTGCAGGCACCATAGAGAAGGGCGTCGGTGAGGGAGCTGGACTGGACGCTTCCCAGGCCGCCCGTGGTGAGGATTGCCATCACAAGCTGAACCACCGCATAGCCAAAAGAGATGACAGAAATCAGGAGGAACGGCCCGATCTTCTCGGGCTGGTTGGCTCCACGCAGGCCAAGAAGGCCCACAAGCAGGTTGACCCCGGCGGACGCAAGGCCAAGCCCAAGGGCCTTGGGGGCAAGGTCACCCGCAGCGAGGCGGGACTCCGCAAGGGTAACCTGCGCGGAGGGGTCCATCTGCGAGACGGCATACCACACAATAAGGGTAATCACCGCGTTGAGAACCGCCGTCACGATGATGACCTGCGAGATGAGCCTCAGTGCGCGCTGGTGGCCGTCCAGCATGAAGGACTCCCCGCGCACGCCCTCGTCATGCTCGCGCTGCACGCGGTCGGCGAGCGAGGAGCACACCACCACATAGGTGATGGTGGTCGAGAGCACGATGGGGTTGAAGATGAGGATGGTGCCCGCGCCCCAGCTCCAGAGGATGGCAACGAGAAGTACTAGGCCAACCAGATAGCAGAGGAAGCGATACGGCCCAACGCGCCCGGAGTCGCGCGACGCGGCAAACCCCAGCCAGGCCGTCGCGAGGAGCAGCGCGCCGGCGGCAAGGGTGACAATGGCAAGGCCCATGGGCGACCAGCCGGAAAGCGTGACGCCGGCGATGGTAAGCCCGGAGTCCGAGGCATCCGCCTGCCCCGTTATTGCTGCAACGAGCACAAGGCCTCCGGCGAGCAGCACAACCCCACCGAGAATGGCCATGACGGCAGAGACGATACCAAGCGTCGCCTGCGCGGGAGTCTGCGGGACAGAGGCAACCTCGTCCTTCTCAGCAGCCGCCCTACGCAAGGGCGACGCCTCCCAACCAGCCCCAGCGCGGAGTGGCGGTGACGCCAAACTGGCTTATCCAGGAGTCCAAGCTCTGCGTGGTAATGACGCCGCTTAGGCAGTGTCTGACGGTACCGTTGCCCACGTAGATGCCAATGTGCCCATACAGGCGCGCAGCGGCAGAGTAGGGCTCGGTTGGCACGGCGATGATCATTCCCGCCTGGATGGATGACTTGTTCGAGCTTGTGCAGTACGACCAGTACATGTCGCAGGCGTTGCCGCCAAACGAGCCCACGCCCGCGTTGGCAAAGACATTGGAAACCCACGCGGCACAGTAGCCCGCGCCGGTAGATCCCGTGCTGTATGTGGCCGAGATGACTGCCGCCTGGGAGCCGGAGGCTCCGGAGACAATGGTCACCGGGCCGCTTGAGCTGCTCGAGGAGCGGGTGCTCGCCATGCGGCGGGCCTCCTCCTGCGCGGCGAGAAGCTCGGCATTGCGCTGGTCGATGAGGCTCTGGACGTTGGAGTTGAGCTGGTCAACGAGGGTCTGGGCCACGTCCTGCTTGGCCTGGACGTCAGCGAGCTGGGACTCCTGCTCGGTTTTGAGCTGGTCGAGCTGGTCCTTCTGGGACGTGAGGTCTGCCTGCTTGGACTCAAGGGTGGCCTTGTCGTCCTCGAGCTGGGCCTTCTGCGTCTCGAGGTCTGCCTTGAGGCTCTTGACCTCATCGATCATGGCGTTGTCCTGCTCAGAGACCTTGTCGAGATAGTAGATGTTGGACGTGAGCTCCTCGAAGGACGCCGAAGAGAGAAGCAAGTCGAGGGTGCTGGCGTTGCCGGACTTGAATGCCGCGGACATGCGCTGGCCCAGAACCTCCTGCTTCTGCTCGATCTCCTGCTGCTTGGTATTGATGTCCTGCTGCTTTGCCTCGATGTCCGCCTCTTTGGCGTCGATGTCCGCCTGGGTCTGGTCAATCTGAGCCGAGACGTCATCAATCTGGCCGACGGTATCAGAGAGCTGAGCAGAGAGGTCCGAGACCTCCTGGCTTATCTGGTCAAGCTGCTCCTGGGCGGCATCGGCGTCCGACTGGGCGGCGTCGATGTCCGACTGGGAGGTGGCGAAGGCGGCAACGGGGCTGGCAAATGCGAGCACACCCGCGCCGATAAGCAACCTGAAGGCATCCCTGCGCGTGACGGTACGCGCGGGAGCGAGTGCGTTGGACGCACGTCGGCTGCTGGTGCCGCTAGTCTGCATGAGGCCTCCTAGAGTACGGATGGGTTGCGTATAGGTCACAAATGCCATTCTACTCGTTCGCCTGGAGTCGGACGAAAAACACATGGGTCAAGTGGCAGGCGTCGCCGCAACGGCACCCCCTAGCGGTTCTCGATGCGCGCCACGTTGCTAATCACAATCGAGATGCTGCCATCCTCCTGGTGCGAGAACTCGATGTAGCCTGGGCGCTCGGCCAGCTCTGAGGGAAAGGCGATCTCCACCCCGGTGTCGGTGCGAATGCGATGCGTGCGCGTCAGTCGGTTTGCGGCGCCGCGGCGCACCGGCACCTCCTCGGGCAGCTCGCGCTCGCGAGTGCGTTCCTCAAAGCGCTGGGCCATCTCGGGGTTGTCCTCGAACACCTCCCGGCCAACGTCTGCGGGCTGGATGGCCTCGTCGGTGTCCGCGTGGCGGGCAAGCGCCGCCTTTGCGCGCGAGACCTCGACGGCAGGTGTGAGGCCGTACTCCTCCGAGAGGTCCTCCACGATGCTCGTGACCTCGTCGATGACCTCGTGGCTCGAGGCCTCTTGGGAGCACTGCAGGAAGAGCTCGGGGATAATCTGGCGCGACTCGCCGGCTACGCTGCGCTCCTTGTCGTGGAAGTCGATGGCCAGCGTATCGGCGTCGATGAGGACGTAGGTGTCGACCTTCTGTGTGGGATTGGGCAGCGTGGCGTCCTGCCGGGCGATCTCGTTGCCATTCTCGTCCACCTCGTGGATGAACGCCTGCTTTCTGGGGAGAAGCACCACTGCAAAGAGTCGAGTTCCCTCGGACTCGTAGGCGTCTGCGACCTTGTCCTCCTCGGGATTATCCGAGGCGCGCATCTCGCCGGTGTCCGTGAAGTCCGCGACGAGCAGGTCGCACTGCTCGAGGTCCTCCGCGCGGCGAAGCTCCTCCCAGAACCACTGGGCTATCTGCACGGAGAAGTCCACGAACGGCACCTGGCCGACAAGGTACTCCTTGAGACCGGAGGCAAAGTTGCTCTCGGGGGCAAAGGTGCCGTGCTTGCTCTCGGCGCTCGAGCGAATGCGGCGCAGGCGTCGCGTGACGTAGGAGCGGGTCTGGCGGTTGTCGAGGTCGAGCTCGCGCTCGGAGAAGAATGTGCTGCCGCTATCGAAGTCAAAGACGTGCAGTATGGCGTGGCCGATCCTGAGCATGTGCCCTCGCATTCCCTTTGGTGCGCCGCTCGCCCCGTGCGGACCCGGCGCGCGACCAACAAGGATACCGCAGCCTTATGCGGCGAGACAGTGGGGCTTTCCGCAAAGGCTGCGGGTCTCCGAGCTACGCAGAAAAGGGCGGGCGCCCTTACGGACGCCCGCCCACCTACGTGATACTTTGGACTCTCCCCCTTAGGGAGGTCGCTCCCGCGCGGGATGCGACAATGGTGAAAGGCACGTGCTATCTAAGATGGCTCGCTTGGTGCGAACCCGTTCTCCGTTCCTCTCGTGGTATTAGGAACCTGTCTGGAGTT
>CAJMLD010000025.1 GCA_905214175.1 uncultured bacterium | reverse complement strand
CATAGCTGTTCATGGCCCCGTTGGCAGTTGCCGACGGGGCCGTTTTTGTGCGTCCCTTCTCACGGGGACGCGGGAACCGGGGGCGCGGGGTCCCGAAGGTGGCTCGCACGGAAAACTGCGACTAAATTGCAGTCGCAAGAAGAGTGTGCCGAGAAGAACCGCAGGTAGAGCACTTGGTCCTTCTCGGCACACTGCAATTAAGCCGCAGATTTGGTTTCGCGCAGCGCTGGACGGCCGCGGCGCCCCCCGCCGAGCCGCTACTTCTCGTCCACAGGACGCTGGGCCTCGAAAGTCTCCTCGACCTCGGTATCCACGCCACCTTCCTCGGCAAGCGCCGGGATGAGCACGCGGTACGCGTTCTCGGTGGCGTTCTCGTGCGGAGACCGCTTGGCGTAGCGCTTGACTGCCGCAGCAGACTTGTTGATTGCCTGCAGCGTACCGGCTCCAGCCACGCAGCCGCCCGGGCACGCCATGCCCTCGAGCAGGTAGCCGGGGTACTTGCCGCGCACGGCGTCCTTCATCATCTTGCGGCAGTCCTCGAGACCCTCGGCGTTTGCCACGTTGACCTCGCGATCGGGGTAGCGACGGTGAATGGCGTTGACCACGGCCGTGGCCACGCCTCCCGCCACGGCAAAGCCGCGACCGTCGGCAGACGCAACGTCGAAGTCGCTCTTGTTGTCGTCGGCCAGAGAGAGGTAGTCGATCTGCTTGGCCTCCATCATGCCCGCCATCTCCTCGAAGGTGAGCACGAAGTCCACCTCACTCCTGATGGACTTGCGCATGGCCTCGAGCTTCTTTGCTGCGCAGGGCCCCACAAAGACGATCTTGGCGTGGGGGTGCTGCGTGCGAATCATGCGCGCCGTGAGCGTCATGGGCGTGAGGGCCATGGAGATGCAGTTGGCGTACTTGGGGAACTCCTTCTTGGCCATGACCGACCACGCAGGGCAGCACGACGTGCCCATGAAGGGGAGCTTGTCGGGAACCTCGTTCATGAAGTCCTCGGCCTCCTGGATGGTGCAAAGGTCCGCTCCAAGCGCGACCTCCTCAACGCCAGAGAAGCCCAGCTGGTGGAAGGCCTCACGCAGCTTGCCCACATTGCCCTTGCCGCCAAACTGGCCTACAAACGCCGGCGCCACGGCAGCAATGACCTCGTCGCCTGCGTTGATGGCCTGGATGACCTGGAAGATCTGGCTCTTATCGGCAATGGCGCCAAACGGGCAGTTGATGAGGCACTGTCCGCACGAGACGCACTTCTCGTAGTCAATCTGCGCACGACCGTGCTCGTCGGAGCCAATGGCCTTCATGCCGCAGGCCGAGGCGCAGGGCCGCTCCTTGTGGAGAATGGCGTGGTAGGGGCACACCTTGGCGCACTGGCCGCAGTGGATGCACTTCTCCTGGTCGATGTGGGCCTTCTTGTCCACAAACGTGATGGCGCCCTTGGGGCATATCTCGCGGCAGGGGTGTGCCAGGCAGCCCTGGCACATGTTGGTCACGCGATAGACATTGTCCTCGCAGGCGTTGCAGGCAAACTTGATGATGTTGATGAGAGGCGGCTGGTAGTAGGTCTCGGGCTTTGCCGCCTCGGCAAGGCCATCGGAGAGCTGCTCGGGACGGTCGACGCCCTGCAGGGGAAGGCCCAGCGTGAGGCGGATGCGCTCGCCCACGATGGCTCGCTCGAGGAACACGCTCTCACGGTAGGTTGCTACGTCGCCGGGAATGATCTTGTACGGCAGCTCGTCGAGCTTCTTCGCCTCGTCTTCCCCGCCCTCGTACGCAATCTTTGCCACCTCGCAGAAGACATTGCGCCTGATCTCGGTCAGGTTGGTGTACACGCCACGCATGGTGTCAGCCATCGGCGAATCCTCTCGCTTCTTTTCTGTTTTACGCGCCGCACTGCAAACGGCGTCACGCCGTCACCACGACGACGTCCCCTTCATCAACAGTATCGCGCAACTGTGCTTGCGTTGCATGAGTCGAAATGGCGTTGCAAGCGGGCGCACAGCCCCAGTCGCGCAACTCCCAGCTACGTTCCCTACCTACGCTCGGAACCTTTCCGGCGTCTCGGTGCGGAGAAGCACGTGCGTGCCGGTCACCGGATGGTCAAACTCCTCCTCCAGCGCATGTAGCATGAGGCCGCGCGAGTCGCGTGCTCCGCCGTAGAGCACATCTCCCGCGATGGGAAAACCCACAGACGAGAGGTGCACGCGAATCTGGTGGCGCCGGCCTGTGCCCAGCTCGACGAGAAGGAGCGTGCTTGCCGCCCTTCGCTCGAGCACGCGTACCCGCGTAAGAGCGGGCTGGCCCTGCCCCGGACGGCACACGCGCATGCGGCGCGCGTCGTGACGGTCTCGCCCGATGGGCCTCTCGATGGTAGTCGCATCCTGCGGAAAGCTGCCGGCAACCTCGGCGAGGTAGCGTTTGCGCATGGCGTGGCCGGCCACGAGCGCGTCAAACGCCGGTTGGTACTCCTCGGAGAGCGAGAAGAGCACAATGCCCGTGGTATCGACGTCCAGGCGCTGCACCGCTTGCGGGGTTGCCGCCACACCCTGGCGCGTGAGCGAGACGCGCACGCGGTCTGTGAGCGTGGGGGCGCCGGTACCGTCCCCGTGCACCAGGATGCCCGCGGGCTTCTCGGCAGCAAGACAAACGGAGTCCTGGTAGATGATGGTGGCGGGCGGCACGTCCGGCGGCGCGGTCGCAGCTGCCGGCCGGGCAAGGGCAACGTCTACCACATCCCTGGCAGCCAGGCGCGAGGATGCCGTAAGCACCTCTCCCCCACGCGTAAGCTCGCCACGCTGGAACGCGCGGCCGGCAGACCGCCGCGACATCCCGGCAGCAAGCGCCAGGTCGAGCGCCGAGCAGTCCTCAAGCGCGCGGAACTCGAGACGCGACGCGCCGTCCTTCTCGCCGAGAAACTCGTAGCGCACGAACTTCCTCCAACCTCACCGCGTCAATGTACCACTCACACAAAGCGGCGGCGCGGGTCTCCCGCGCTCCACTCGACATCGAAGACCGTCACGACGCCAGCCTCCTCGTCAAGGAGATAATAGAGTGTGAACGGCGTGTCGGAGACCTGAAGGAACCTGCACGGAAAGGGAGGGCGTGCGGCGGGATACGAAGGATCATACGCCCTGCCAATCAAAGGATATGAGCCAAGAAGTTCAACGGTTTCCTCAATCCTTCTCATCACGCGTTCGAGAGTCACGTTTTCGAGAAGGAAACTCTCCGCGCGTTGGGTGAGCAGTACCTCGCACGACATGGCGCTACCAGCCGCGCTTGGAGCGAATGCGGGTGAAGGCATCTTGCGCGGGGGCCGTCTTGCCATCAAGAACGTCCTGGTATCCCCGCATGAGACCGTCGTACACTGCCATTTCGCGAGTGCGGAGCTCCTCCTTGGCAGAAACCATGCGGTCGAAAGCGTCCGCATCCATGACCACCACGGCAGACTTCCCGTTTCTGGTGAGGTACAGAGGCTCCCCCGTCTTCTCAAGCTCGGATATTGTCTCGCTTTGGTGCCTGTTGAACTCGCTAAGCGACGTCATTGCCGGCATGCCGAGCCTCCTCTCGATGGGTTCACATGTATTTTACTGCAAATATCATATGAAACGGCAAGCAAAGAGGAGACTCAGACCGGCATCGTCCAGCGCGACCCTACTCCCGGACGATGGCTGCCGCCTCGCGCGAGAGCTTGCAGATGCGGTCGAACTCACCGGCGCGAATCTCCGGCTTGCACATCCAGGTGCCCCCGCAGGATGAGCAGAACCTTGCGCGCCAACAAAAAGGAGCGTCAATGAGCCCCTTGCCACCTCGATTTCCGAACGCCAGTTGTCGGAAAACGCTACAACGCGGGGCCTTGCGTCAATCGTTCAAAAAATCGACCATACCAATATCCTACTCGCGAACTAGAAATTGAGGAGCGCGCCATGGCCACCATCTGTCACCGAATGTGTAGCAAAACCGGAACGGCGAAGCAGCTCGTCCGCATCCCCCACTTGGAACGAATACGACACGTCGGAAGGTAGCATCTCATGCAGGTTGAAATCACGGCACTCTGGGCACTCGTCGCAACCATTGTGGCGTTCGCCCTTCTCGCCACGCTCAAGCGCCGGTTCAAGGTGGGCTTTGGCGTGCGCACCCTCATCGCGACCGGACTCGGCATAGTCATTGGCGTCGCGTTTGGCCAGGCCTTCTCGTACTACGCAATCTTTGGCACCATCTACGCAAACGTCATTTCCGCGCTTGTGGTACCGCTCCTCCTCTTTAGCATCATCTCGAGCGTCACCAACCTGGCGGACCTCGTCCACCTCAAGGGCATCGGGGTGAAGTCGGTGCTCTACCTCGTGCTCAACACGCTCACGGCAACCCTCCTCACGCTGGCAATCGCGCTGCCCCTTGGCGTGGGCACGGGTTTCTCGCTTGATGGCGTCACGTACGAGGCAAAGGAGGTCCCCACGGTCACCGACACCATCGTTGGCCTCTTCCCGCAGAACCTCGCCGCCGCATGGACCAGCAATGCGGTTGTCCCAATCATCATTTTCGCAATCATCGTGGCACTGGCGTACAACCGTCTTGCCTCGCAGCAGAAAGATGACGAGAAGGTCGACGTTCGTCCCTTCAAGGCGTTTGTCGATGCCGGCAATAAGGTGCTGGGCGAGACCGTGAGCTGGGTCGTCGGCTTCACGCCTTACGCCGTGGTGGCCCTCATTGGTCGTGCCGTTGGACGCGCTGACGTCACCCAGCTCGTGCCGCTACTCGGTGTTCTCGCCGTTGCCTATGCGGTTCTCGCCATCCAGTTCTTTGGTGTCGAGTCTGCCTTCGTGGCATGGATCGGTCACCTGAGCCCGGTGCGCTTCCTCAAGGGCATGGCTCCCGCAGCAGTCACCGCTTTTACCACGCAGAGCAGCATTGGGACAGTCCCTGTAACCATTCGCTCGCTCACCCAGAACCTGGGCGTCGACGAGGACGTGGCAAGCTTCACGGCCGGCCTTGGCGCGAACCTTGGTATGCCTGGATGCGCCGGTATGTGGCCAACGCTCGTAGCGGTTTTTGCAATCAACGCGCTTGGCATCCCCTTCACGCCGGTTCAATACGCCTTCCTCGTCCTGCTCACGCTGGTTGTCTCCATTGGCACCGTGGGCGTGCCGGGAACGGCAACCATCACCGCCACGGCACTCCTGGCCGCGCTGGGGCTTCCCGTGGAGACCATCGCCCTTGTGGCGCCTATCTCCTCCATCGTCGACATGGGCCGCACGGCGACCAACGTACTCGGCGCGGCAGAGGCCTCGCTTCTTGTTGCGGCAGGCGAGGGCCTGGTAGACCGTAGCGTCTACGACGGCGAGGATTCGTTTGGACTCAAGAACACGAGTCAGGCAAGCGCGGCGTAGCGCTTCTGTGACAGCGTCTCCGCGGGCTCCCCGGTGCCACCTGGGCATTGGGGAGTCCAGTTTTGTGTGCTCCACTTTGCCTAGCCGCACGTGGCCCACGGGCTGTTGGGCGAGCGTTAGCTGCGGGGAAAAGCCATGCCGACTCGATGTTGCCTTACTGGCAAGGATTTATTGCGCGATATTCCGAGAAAACCTAACAGCAACTGGGCGAACGTCATTCTCAGAAGAAATAACGTTCAATAATTGAGAGACCCATCCAACGGAACGCAACGGGACCAGAACCCCGTGCCTACCGCCTCGCTCGTCCGCAGGCACAAGCACCGCTTACAGATTTGTAAGCTTGCCGATAGGTTCCCGATGGTAATGCCCCGGTATCATGTCCCTAAGTACGTTGAGCAGGCAAAACAGCAACGTTCGCTCTGCATCGTAGGACCAACGGCACCCCGCACCACCCGTTTGGCACACAAGGGCGAGGAGGACGCATGTCCCAGGAGACCAACCGCACCACAGATTCCGGCGAGGCCGACAAGACAACGCCGGCAGCTCACCCGCTTGACAGCCTCCCCGTGATCTCCGGGGACTCCCCCAGCGCCTCGCCATCCCTGCCAGGCGAGAACGGCGAGGAGGATGAGGAGACCCGCAACGCCATGGCGAGCCTCCTCGCCCACCGCAAGAAGCGCCGCCGCAGGAACATCGTCATTGGCATTGTCGCTGCCTGCGCGGTTCTCGCCATTCTTGCATGGACCGTGACATCCCAGCAGACCACAGACTCCCCCGAGGAGCCAGCGCTCCAGACCACACCGGTCATGCGCGGAGAGTTCAAGGACGAGGTCAAGGCGTCTGGTAACGTCCAGCCCGTAAGCTCCGTCGTGGTGACGCCCGAGGTGGACGGCATCATCTCCGAGGTTTTCGTCAGCGAGGGAGACTACGTCGAGGCGGGCTCTACCCTCCTCACCATCCGCAACGACTCCCTCGACAAGGCAGTTCGCGAGGCCGACATCCAGCTGCGCTCGGCAAAGACACAGCTCTCATCGGCCAAGGAGAACTACACCACCGCCTACAACGCCTACTACGCAAACCAGACGGACCTTGCCACGGTGAACTCGGCGGCCGACGCCGTCGATTCTGCCCAGCTTGCGCTCGAAACCGCCCAGTCTGCCTACAACGACGCCGTGGCAACCGCAGACAAGCGCACAGTCACGGCACCCGCCTCGGGTACGATCGTGGTCATGAATGCCGTCGAAGGCGCTGCCGTGGGCTCCGGCGCAGGCGCGGGTGCAGCCGCCACGGCAACGGCTGCCATAGGGTCATCCGGCTCACTCATCACCATCGGCGATCTCTCGCAGATGACGGTCTCGGTACAGGTGAACGAGATGGACATCTCCAAGGTCTCCGTTGGGCAAGCGGCACGCGCGACCTTCTCGGCGCTTCCCAACGTCGAGCTTGATGCCACCGTGACCCGCATCGCCACGGTCTCCTCGGCAGACGCATCGAGCGCCCTGTCGGGCTACGGCGGAAACGTGGTCACGTATGCCGTCGATCTTCTCATCCCCAGCCCAGACCCGTCGCTCAAGCCAGGCATGACGGCAAGTGTCACCATCTCCTCGACGGACATCCCCGACGCGCTCATGCTGCCGCTGAGCGCTGTTGACGGCGAGGGGGACCAGGCCATGGTGGGCGTTGTTACCGGGCAGGACGATTCCGGCTTCCCCACAACGGAGGCAAGACACATCACGGTGCTTGCATCCAACGGAACCATGGCAGTCGTCGAGGGTGACATTGCCGAAGGCGACGAGGTCGTGATAGGCGTGATGCAGGGAGGCGCGGAGACAGACGCGGGCACCATGACCGGCGAGGCATCCTCCTCGAACTCGGTGGCCTAGCATGGCCTCCCACGTCATCCATGCCGAGAAGGTCTGCCGCATCTACTCGTCGGCCGCCGGCCTCACGCCAGCGCTGCGCGGTGTGAGCTTGGACGTCGAGCGCGGAGAGTTTCTCGCCATCATGGGCCCCTCCGGTTCGGGCAAGTCCACGCTCATGAGTATCCTTGGCTGCCTCGACCGTCCCACGTCCGGACTCTACCTCCTTGAGGGCATCGACGTCTCAAAGCTTACCGACGACGAACTGGCACATGTGCGCTCCACGCGGCTTGGCTTTGTCTTCCAGTCGTTTAACCTGCTCCCTCGTGCCACGGTGCTTCGAAACGTGATGCTTCCCCTGGTCTACAGCAGGGGCTCCACCGCCGACCGCGAGCTGAGGGCATGGCAGGCTCTTGCAGAGGTTGGCCTTCCCGAGAGCCTCTACACCCACCGCTCCAACGAGCTTTCCGGCGGGCAGATGCAGCGCGTGGCCATTGCCCGCGCGCTGGTAAACGACCCCGCGCTCATCCTTGCCGACGAACCCACGGGAAACCTCGACTCCGCCACCGGCGAGCTGGTCATGCGGACGTTCAGGCGCATGCAGGAACGCGGCAAGACCGTAGTGCTCATCACGCATGACTCAAGTGTCGCAGGCTGGGCGGACCGCGTGGTGCACATTCGAGACGGGCGGCTCCTCACGGACGAGCAGGAGCGCGCCTACGTGGCATCGCTAGCCCGGCGAGAGCGGAAGGCGTTCGACGGCACACAGGAGGTGACGGGCGCATGAGAATCCGAGACCTCTTCTACGAGACCTTCTCGGCCATCCAGGCAAACCGAGGGCGAAGCTTGCTCACGATTCTGGGCATTGTCATTGGCATCGCCGCCGTCATCTCCATGACAGCGCTCATCGACGGCGTCAAGGCATCGCTCGTGGGCGAGCTGGGACTTTCCCAGTCACGCACGGTCATGATCGACTGCTGGCCCGGACGTGAGGTCACGATGGATGACATCGCGGCGCTCGAGGCTGGAATGTCTGACGACTACGAGTTCATCACAGCGGCGTCCTACAACTCGGGAGCCATCTCCAACGGTGTGACCCAGGAGGACAGCACCCTTCTGGGCGTGGAGCCAGAGTACTTCGAGGCCATGGGCACGAAAGCCATCGCCGGGCGCGTCATCATGCAGAGCGAGGAGGACGCAGGGTCGCGCGTCATCATGCTCGACCAGGCAATTGCCGAGCGCATGTGGGGATCTGCGGACGAGGCGGTGGGGCAGAGCGTCCACGTTGGCAACGACGACTACACCGTTGTGGGCGTGGTTGGCAGCTCGGGCATGATGAATGGCTACTCCTTTGTGCCGCTCTCGACCATGCAGAAGCGCATGAGCGGCAATACGGGCGTGAGCCAGATCATTGGTTTTGCCCGCGAGGACACGGACATGAGCAGCATTGCCGCGCGGACGGAGTCCTATCTTAGGAGCTACTTCAACCTTCCCGACGAGGACCCTTCGAGCGGCGAGGCGCCCAACTACTACGTGGGCGTCACCACGATGGCCTCGGTCATCGAGCAGCTCGACTCGACAATGGGGGCATTCCAGGCACTCATGACCTGCGTCGCTGGCGTTTCTCTCATCGTTGGCGGAATTGGCATCATGAACATGATGCTCACCAACGTCACCGAAAGGATCCGCGAGATAGGGCTGAGAAAGGCGCTGGGTGCGCGCCGCGCAGACATCACGTGGCAGTTCTTGCTGGAGTCCATCACGTTGTGCCTGGTGGGAGGCGCGTTTGGAATAATCCTGGGGTATGCCGGAGCAAACGTGCTGGCGCAGTTTGCCAGCATGTCGAGCGAGATGGGCGGGTTTGCGGTAACGCCCGTCATCTCCCCCACGGCGGTGGGTCTTGCCTGCGGCATCTGCGTGGGCATCGGCATGCTCTTTGGATTCTACCCCGCCTGGCGTGCCGCGCGCCTCGACCCGGTGGAGTCGCTGCGGTACCAGTAGGACTGCTCCACCCCCTACTAACCCATCCTTGAACCATCGGCAAACTGCTGACGAAGTACCTGGTCAAAGCCGATAATTGCCGACCATACGTGGTCCGCCGAACGCCACGCAACCGAGAGCGGGTAGCTCATCTCCTCCCCCAGGTGAATGACGCGCATACCCGCCGCGATGGGATCCGCGAAAGTCGTTGCAACAAGCTCGGAGGGCACAAAGCACGCGCCAACGCCACGCAGCGCCAAGGCCATGAGCGTCTCGGAGTTCTTTGACACCACGCGCACCTCGGGCGAGATGCCCGCCTCGGTAAGATTGCGCCGCGAGAACTCGCCGGGCACGTCCCTCTCGCCCATGAGGAGGAACGGACACGCAGCGAGCCCCGCAATCGAGCCCGTGGCTTCGCACGCCTCGGCCACACGCTCCGCCTTTTCGCCGTAGAGCTCCTCCAGCAGCGACCGGGCAACAATGAGAACGACCTCCTCGCGGAAGAGCTGGTGCACCTCGAGGCCCGGGACGTGCGCGGCGACGGTCGCGACGACCATGTCGAGACGACCCTCCCCCAGCTCGTCTACAAGCTCGTCGTTCTCGCCCTCGAAGAGCGCAATGGAGATGTGCGGGTGCGCCCGCTGGTACATGGCGATGGCACGCGGCATGATGATGTGACCGCGCGTGGCAGTGACCCCCACGCGAATCCTGCCTCGGTCGTTGTGCGCAATGTCGCGGAACTCCTGACCCATGGCGCGCTGCTCGGCCTGGAAGCGACGCGCATAGGCGAGAAACTCCTCCCCCGCGTAGGTGAGCGAGAGCGGGACCGTTCGCTCGACAAGCTTCACCCCAAGCTCGCGCTCTGCGGCGGCAACGCTAGCCGAGAGCGTCTGCTGGCTCACATGCATGAGACCGGCCGCGCGCGTGAAGCTGCGCTCCTCGGCAACGGCGACAAAGTAGTCCATGGTCTGGAAGTTCACGCAGCACCATCTCCCTGAGAAAATCATGCAGACGGCAGGGCAGCGCCGTCACGTTCGCCCTGTTATGCCCATATTACAAAAATCTTTAGTGATTCATACTAGATTAATCAGTTTGACTTGGTTGCTGTATGTCCATAGTGTTTCTCGTGCCTGGGAAGGACAGCCGAGAAGGACGAGGGACATGGCGGAGACAATAACGCTTGGAGTGTTTGCGGCAATGCTCGTTGCGGGCACCGCCATGGGCATCCCCCTGGCAGCAGTGCTTGCGGGAGGCCTCGTCCTCTTCATTGGCTATGGTCTGCGCCAGGGCAATACACTCTCCGAGCTTGCGCGCGCGGGAGCGGCATCCATGCGGTCTGTGGCATCCATGCTCGTGCTCTTCATGATTGCTGGCGCACTTGCTGCGGCATGGCGTGCCTCTGGCACCATTGCGGCGATTGTGAGCTGGTCTTCCGTGCTCATTCAACCGTCAGCAGCCGTGCTTGCCGCGTTTCTCCTCTGCTGCCTCATGTCGCTCCTCATGGGCACTGCCTTTGGGACGGCGGCCACGATGGGCGTAATCTGCATGGCCGTCTCGCATGCCATGGGCGCAAACCAGCTGGCCACGGGTGGTGCGGTACTTGCTGGTTGCTACTTTGGCGACCGCTGCTCCCCGGTCTCGAGCAGTGCGGTTCTTGTCTCACAGCTCACGGGCACGAGACTCTACGACAACGTGCGTCGCATGCTAAGGACCGGGCTCGTGCCGTTTCTCGTTGCCTGCGCCGTCTACCTTGCCGTGGGTGCTCACGCGGCGGGAGGTGCAGGTGCCACCGGTGTCGCGGCGACGCTTGCCGAGAAGTTCTCGCTCGCCTGGCCCGTGATTGTTCCGGCCGTGCTGGTGGTGGCACTTTCGCTCGCCCGCGTGAACGTGCTTATCTCCCTGGCGGCGAGCCTTGGGGCGGCGTGCGTGGTCTGCGTGGGAGTACAGGGATTCTCGCCCGCCGAGCTGCCAGAACTTCTCGTCTTTGGCTATCACGTCGCAGATCCCGCGGTGGCGCCACTCATCGATGGCGGAGGGATTGTCTCAATGACCAACGTGGCGCTTGTCGTGGGCATCTCGTCCACCTATGCGGGCATCTTTACAAAGACAGGCCTGCTTGACGGTGCCGTTGGGCTGGTCACGGGCTTCTCGCGCAAGTCCACCCCATTCATAGGCGTGCTTGCCACGAGCGTGGTCTCGTGCATGGTCGCGTGCAACCAGACGCTTGCCATCATGCTCACGGACCAGCTGTGCCGCCGCACCGAGGGTGACGGGAGCGCCCTTGCGCTAGACCTCGAGAACAGTGTGGTCATCGTGAGTCCACTCGTGCCGTGGTCCATTTCCAACGTGGCCGTGCTCTCGAGCGTGGGCGCGCCAGCACTGAGCATCGTGGCTGCGACGTTCTGCTACCTCCTGCCCCTGTGGACCCTGGCGATTAGCGTCTGGCAGCGCAGGCGCCCCGAGTTCCCCGACAGCAAGCCCGCGCAGCTCCTGGGCCTCACGCCTGCTGACGACGTGCGGAGGATGCGCGCCGCAGCGTAGGGACGGCGTCGATGGGGGCGCGGTGGCGCCACAGTGGAGGTTTGACACGGAGTCGCTGCGGGGATGCGCCTTGCGGCGCCAGAACGGCGCCATAGCTGCGGTTTAGTACGGAGTTGCTGCTGAGAGTGGCCCTGTGGCGCCAAAACGGCGCCACAGCGGGGGTTTCGTACGAAGTCGCTGCGGGGATGCGCCTTGCGGCGCCAGGTTGACGCCACAGGGGTGTTTTGGTACGCAGTCGCTACTATAACTGGCCCAGTGGCTCCAATCCCGCCGCAGGGCTCTATTTTCCGGGAATGCGGGTACCCTTCATGCAGCAGTAGCTTCGCGGAAAGGTGCACCATGTTCTTTCTTCTCGCAAACGGTCTCACGCTCTACCTGCTGTTCTTTCTCGTCCTAGCCATTGGGCCGGCAGTGGCCCTCATGCGCTACGTCTATAACCTCGACCCCCTGGAGAAGGAGCCCGCCGGACTCCTCTCGCGACTCATCCTGCGTGGAGTGGTGGCAGCCTTTTTCGCTGGGATTCTCGAAGAGGTGGGGATGTCCCTCTTTGGCCTTCTGTCCGGCCTCGATGCCAACACGCTCGGATTTGAGCTGCTCTCCGATTTCGTGGTAGTCGGCGTGATTGAGGAGGCATGCAAGTACGTGCTCATGGGACGCGCCACATGGAACAGCCCGGCGTTCAATTGTCGCTACGACGGTGTGGTATACGCGGTTTTCACCTCGTTGGGGTTTGCCGGAATGGAGAACGTTATGTATGGGCTCAACTACGGCACCGGCGTACTCATGAGCCGAGCGGTGATGGCCATTCCAGCACATATGGGCTTTGCCGTACTGTTTGGAATGCTCTACGGAGAAGCAAAGTATCTGGCCGTCAGAGGCCACCGTATTGGGTCGGCGCTCTGCATTGGCATCGGGTTTGCTCTCTCGGCGCTGCTGCACGGGCTCTACGATGCCACGGCCACGCTGGCAGACTATGGTGACGGAACGTTTCTCCTGGTAGTTGCTCTGATTTACGTGATTGTGTTCCTCGTTGTGCGCTCGGCGGCAAAGCATGACCGGCGCTTTGCGTAGGATGCGCGCCTCTCGCGCCGCCCGCCGCTGTTGACCGCCTACTCCGACTGGCGGAGAATATCCCCATTTCTGAACAAGATTGCGGCGACCTGCGGAAACGCAGCCACCGCCTAAGAAATAGCGATAAGGTTCAGCTACCGCCTGCGCCAGATTCTCGTTGGTGGCACAGATGAGTCGGATATC